>CAYLJH010000013.1:0-16643 GCA_964383685.1 uncultured Candidatus Bathyarchaeia archaeon
ACCGTGTCCATGGCCACCTCGAACGTCGTGTTCGGGCACTGGGGGTTGTGGCAGTGATAGAACTCGTGGGCGAGCTCGTACTCAAGCCTGGACTCAAGCTTCCGCAGAATCTTCTGCTTGGTACTCGTGACGTATGCCTCGACCAGCGCGGGCTGGAGGCTCCACTGGAAGATAAACCAGCCCGTCTCCTTGTCCCTGAAACGCCTGTTGGTGACAAGGCTGTGGTTGTAGAACCTGTATAGAAGCTTCCTGACATCGTTTATCTGGATCTCAGTGATCTCAGCCATCTCCTCGACGGTGATGTTCTTGCGATCGCTGAGTATCCCGATGATCCTAATACCATCTTCGCCGCCCAGAACCCTGGCGATATTTACCAATGTCTCATCGTTGATCGTGTATATGGACGACATTAAATTAACCTTAATACTATGTTGACTCGCTCGATTTAGTCTTTGCTGACCCGCGCCCACGACGGCCGCCCTCGATCTCAACGTCCTTCCCCTTGGGATTCGGTGTAATCTTCAGCCGCCCACCCGGGAACTCGTGCAGGAGCGCCGCGTCGCCCTGTAACAGGTGCATGAATATTGCAAGGGCGCTGACCTCGCTGTGTGGCTGTGTGGTTACGGAAACGTTCCAGTCGGCCTCTTCGTAGACGTCCCAAGGGACCTTTGCCCCACCAACCACTATCAGAAGGGGCTCCTGGATCTTCTTAACCTCCTTGGCGGCCTCGTGGGCCTGTAAACCATACATTGTGAGGTGAACTATTTTCCCATCCCAGTTCCTGATGACGCCCCTGTGGCTGGCCGTGTACTCGACCTCAAAGCTGCCGCCCCACTCCTTGACCACGCTCGCGATTCCCTCCTCAAGCCTGGGGTCTCTCATGCCCGTGTAGATGACCTTCTCGGCTCCAAGGGCCCTCGCGCACAGGATTAGGTGTGTTGAGAGCCTCTTATCCCTCTGCGGCCTGTGTCCAAGACGGAGAACAGTGATGGTCATTGGCTATCATTCACAACCACCCCCTTATTTCTGTTGAGGACAGGGATTTAATACAAGATACCCGTCCATTCACTGGAACACAGAATGCCTGAGGATATCCCGTCACTGCCCATGATGCAGCGGAGGACGCTGCTGGGTTACGCAATACCCGCCGTCAACATCCCCCTGTTCATCTACAACATCTACCAGATAGCCGTCCACTTCCAGGGCGGTATGGCCATTGGCGACCAACTATTTTGGGAGGACATGGTTGTCCTGATAATCACCGCGTTCCTCACGTACAGCATCCCACGGTATTTCCCCGTCTACTATAGCAAGTACAGCCACACAAAGGACGGGCTCTCCATCAAGAGGCTGCTCAGAAAGGACGTTCTGATCCCGTACAAGTCCATCGACAGGGCAGACGTCTTCATCAAGGTTGACGAAAAAATCGATGAGGCGGCAAAGAAATACGCCATGGACCAAGCTGACCAATTACGGAAAAGCGGATTGAAGTTCAGGGACTTTACGAACTCTGACCAGATCATCCTAAACCTCCTCGTGGAAAAGAACATCTACATGCTGAGCCCAGCAAAGCCAAAGGCACTCCTGAAAGAGCTCAAGCGGAGGAACAGGAAGCTGAACGCCAGGATCGTGGAGCTGACAAGAAGGGGCAAACGAATCCAGGATTTATCCTAGATGAGCGGCATTTTACCCTCGCCCGAGATGATGTCGGTGTTCGCATCGACGAAGGTTCATCTCCACACCGACGAGTTCACCATTGTCAGCCTGCCACTGAGCGAGAAGGAGCGGGTCCTTGATGAGTTCAAACGACTTGAGCCCTTCTCATCGGTCACGGTTGACCACGCGGAGGTATCCCTGATTCTAAGGACGTCTGACTGGGATTCAATGAAGCCTCTATTCAAGACCAGTGAGGCAGAGGGGCCGTACAGTGCCATAACCTTCAATATTGTGCTCGATCTGAGCCTCGTTGGGTTCCTATCTGTGGTCTCAGCCGTTCTGGCGGAGGCAGGGATCAACATCTACGCGATTTCAACCTATCTCAGGGACCACATACTCGTAGAGTCATCCCACGCCGAGGACTCCGTAAGTGTCCTTGATGACCTCATAATGAGATGCAGGGATCATTAACCTCCATGACCTTTTCGGAAAGCCCATAAGCCCAGTGGAACGTTAATCAATCCATGTCCCTCCCGTCTGACGAAATCCACGCTTACCTAACCTCGAACGGATTAGAAGTTATACCGTTCCAGAGCGCTGACCTGTCCTACGGGTACAGGGAGAACGAGCCGGTATTCGCTTTCATACATGACGAGGGAGACGGCTCGATGGCGTTCCAAAAAGCCATGGGCCTGTACTGGGCTACAGCCGAGTACATCAGCAAGCCATGGTGCCTGATCATGGTCACCGCATTGCCCATGATGCCACACAACAGGCAGATGCTTGACAACTTGGGGGCACAGTACAATATCCGGTTGCTGGAGAAACCTATAGACGGTGCCATATTGGATGTTGTCACCGAGCAACTCGCCCATTTGACCTCTATAATGCATAGGTACGTCGAAAATAACGCGTCATATCCATCCTTATCGTTGAGGGGATCAATGAGGACATGGAAATCTGAAAAGCCCGCGCTTGAGGACGTGGTTCAGGTAGAGATTGAACGAGGAGACCTAACCATATACGAGGAAAACGGGAAAATGGTGCCAAATAGGACCACGGTACCGTTGACCGTCACGTCGGGAGAGGCCGAGATTGAAGGAGTTCTCCTAAGGTTAGTTCAGTCTGAACCCCATCTGGTATTCTATACCGAGCACAGGAACCTGCCATCCGTGTTCAGGCTGGATCTCGGAGATCAAAAACTTACTTTGCGATTCGAGGCAGACAAGGCCAACCTAATCGAGGCTACCAGCTTCGAGTCACTGGTAACGGCTTTTAAATCAAAACATGAGATAACATTCAGTGACCCCAACTCGGGTCAGACGGTATTCAATGTGAGGTCGAGGAGTAATGGATGAGACATTGGAGCTTGTAGACCAGTACATCGACAGGTTTCTGTTATCCGATCACACGATCATCAAGATCAACGACGAAAATTACCCCAGCACGTTACTGAACAAGAGGCTTCAAGCAAGGATCAGGGAGCGCGAGATCAGAAAGCTGATTTCATACGTGTTCATGAACACCTTGTACCTGGAGAAGATTTGAACGTCAGGGATACCGTGCCGCTACCCCCATTCCTAAACGTTATCAGGTCATCCTCTCGTCTATCCTACATGCAAGAACAGTTCATGTTGATGGCCATCGAGAAGGCACGGGAAGGCGTCAAGGAAGGCCAAGAGCCATTCGGCTCATGCGTCGTAAAGGACGGCAAAGTTCTCAGCCTCACCAATAGCACCATAACCCAGGATAACGACCCGACAGCCCACGCCGAGATGAACGCCATCAGGGAGGCATGCAAAACAATTAGATTCCCCGACCTCACGGGGTGCGAGATATATGCAACTTTCAAGCCATGCGAGATGTGCATGGAGGCAATCAAGAGGGCGGGCATCAGCACCGTTTACTATGGGGCAGGCCCAGGGGACGTAAAGTATCCTACATTGCTTATGGAGCTGAATATACGGAGCGGTATCGCCCTTGATGAGTGTCTTGAACTTGTGTCAGTGAAGTATTCCTCACTAAAGTAGCTTCATTCAACTCAGGTCGCTTGTCATGTAATCTTTGACAAACGAATATTATTTTCAGAAACCTTGCGAAAAAGTGGCGGGCTCGGAGGGATTCGAACCCTCGATCTCAGGTTCCGCAAACCCGAATCATATCCTGGCTAGACTACGAGCCCCTGCCACCAATATCAGCATCTGGTAAATAAACCTAATCCACTCTATTATTACGGAATCTTGCGTATAATCCCCCTTTGAGTTGGATTCCGCATTGACACAGCTCTCGACTGCGGTTTCTTTGATGAAATTATGCGGATGTTGTGCAATTATCCCCATTATACTATGGATTCCGCACGTAAACTACGATAAAGATGGATTTATATGCGGCCTCAGTATCAAATTGTTGTTTAAAATGAGCTTAGATACTTGCCCACGGGTTCTGGTAGGTGGCACCCTCATCGATGGAACGGGTGCCCCGCCGATAAATGACAGCATCGTAGTGATCAAAGACGAGTATATAGTGGCAGTGGGCAAGCGCGACGAGATCTCGATTCCAGAAGGGTCCGAGGTCTACGACATAACCGGCAAGACGATCATGCCGGGCCTAATCGACAGTCACTGCCACTTCCTCTGGATGGGGGTAGCCATGAAGACCATGGTCCTACTCAACGACACCGAGAACATAATGGACGCTCTTGTACGGGTCAAGAAACGCGTCAGCGAGACCAAGCCAGGGGAGTGGATAGTTGGAAGTGGCTGGGACGAGTCCAAGTGGTCCGAAAACCGTTACCTGAACAGGTACGACCTAGACGCTATATCACCTGATAACCCGGTCATGCTTAGCCGAGTATGCGGTCACCTTGTTGTCCTTAACTCGTTAGCCTTGGAGATAGCCAACATTACAAAGGACACCCAGGACGACCAGGGCGGGCACGTTGACAAGGATGAGAGTGGAGAGAATACTGGCATCCTAAGGGACTGTAGATACCTTGTAATGGACGTCATACCGAAGGCATCAATGGAAACGATGGTTGACGCGCTTGGCGTGGCAAGCGAGCACGCCCTGAGCTTGGGATGTACAGGGATTCACGATGCGGGGCTCGGGGGAGAGGAGATAAAATCATTCCAGCATGCATTGTCAGAGGGGAAACTCAAGGTCCGTTCATACCTTTTCCAGCGCGATGATGTTGTTGATGGCTCCATTGCCATGGGCCTGGAGACGGGTTTTGGGAACAACATGATCAGGATAGGTCCATCGAAATTGATGATGGATGGAAGCCTTGGGGCGAGGACAGCCGCGCTATTTGAGCCCTACGAGGACGAACCTGACACATCTGGCCTTGTTCTAGAGGAGCCTGACGTACTGTTAACCAAGGTAATGAAGGCACATAACAACAATATCCAGACAGCCACACACGCCATCGGCGATCTGGCCATCGAGCATACGCTTGATGCAATACAGGAGGCCCTGCGGCTGAACCCAAGGAAGGATCACAGGCACAGGATAGAGCACTGCGAGATCACCAGCGCCCAGCAGATCGAGAGAATAAGGGACCTGGGGGTGATCCCTGACATGCAGCCAAACTTCATAGGCGAGTGGAGCGGACCCGGCAGCATGTACAGACAGAGGCTTGGCGAGAAAAGGGACAGGATGAGTAACCAGTACAGGGCCATGCTCGATGAGGGAATCAAGGTCGCTTTCGGCAGCGACGGGATGCCATTCAACCCGATTTATGGGATCTGGAGCGCCGTTAATCACCCGATTCGGGAGAACAGGATCACACTAGAGGAAGCCATCATGTGTTACACGCTTAACGCTGCCTTCTCAGGGTTCTGGGAAAATGTGACGGGGAGCCTTGAATCTGGCAAGCTGGCAGATGTTGCGGTCTTTAACGGTGATCTGAGTGAGATTCCAGCGGGGGAGATCCGAGACGCCAAGTGTTTCATGACACTGGTTAACGGCGAGATCCTTTACCACGCTGAAAGCTGAGTTTTTTATTCCATCTCTTTCTATTTCTGCCAACCTTTTGTGAGTTGTTTCCTATCCGACAAAAGGAAAAATGTACAACCTTGGTAAAAAGTATCGAAATAGTTATAATGATGCACAAGTGTTACCATTTAAATTCAGATTAGGGGATTGAATTGGCCAAACAAGTCACGGTGGAGATGATTGTCAGGGGAGATATCCTTGACAATAACGTACTCAGAAAATTTGCTACAAAGCTCAAGGAACAGAGTTTTAAAATCGATTTCACATCCAGCGTGGCAGTGCCCCCATTCCTTGTGGCGGCCGAGAAAAAGTATCCAAGCCTAGCTGTGTTATACGCGACGCTTGACCTTGAGCACATATTCACGACGAGGAAGCTCCTCGTGGATCTTGCCGAGGAAGAGGACTTGGAGATAATCTCGTTCAAGCAGCTGTGATTCCGCCGATGAACAAGAAACGCGTAATCGTATTGGCAGCCGTTATGTTGCTGTCTATCTTTGCATATACTCAGACCTCCGAATTTCTTGACCCCGGTCAGCGCTCGGCATTAATCGTGCTGATAGTTGCCTCCGGTCTCTGGACCTCCGAGGCTGTTCCCCTGGCCGCCACCGCCATCCTCATCCCGTTAATGCAGTCTGTGATGGGCATCCAGGGCTTCAGCGCGGCCCTTGCCCCTTTCTTCAGCACAACTGTAATGCTCCTTCTGGGGGGCTTCATGCTGGCTGTGGCGGTCGAAAAATATGACTTGGACGAGTACTTTGCCTTCCTGATCTTATCCCGCGTCCATAGGGGAGCCAAGACCGTTGTACTCGCTGTTATGTTCGCAACTGGTTTCCTTAGCATGTGGATCAGCAACTCAGCCTCAACGGCGCTGCTCATCGCTATGGCGTTGAAGATTACGGATCAGATCAAGGACGAGAAGGGAAACTTCAGCAAGATCATGGTTCTCGCCATCGCATACAGCGCCACGGCGGGCGGACTCAGCACCCTAGTTGGAACGACCACCTGCGCCATGGCCGCGGCTAGCCTCAAGACAATGATCGGCTACGATATCAGCTTCCTTGGTTGGATGGCCTTTGGTCTGCCCATTGCCTTCATCCAGATACTGGTCATATGGGTCGTGCTGTTCATGATATTCCCCACAGATGTAACAGAGATCCCACCAATCTCCAAGCCAACCGGGGATCTATCAAATAACCAGAAGATGACCATGGGCGTGTTCGTTTTCGCGGTGTTCGCCTGGGTCACAAGTAGGTTGCCCAGTCCAATTGCCAACCTGATAGGATGGTCCGGCCACGGCTACAGCTCAAGCATGGTGGCTGCCACCATCTTGGTGTTGCTCTACTTCACCGATCTAATCGAGGAGCAAGACATCAAGAACGCCAAATGGTCTACCCTTCTCCTTATTGGGGGAGGCCTCAGCTTGGGCAAGGCCCTTGAGGTAACGGGGCTTGTCGATGTTATCAGCGACGTGCTCATGAACCTGACCGCAGGTGGATCGCCTTTGGTGGCCATCACCATCGTCGTTGTCGCGGGTCTTGGGATCAGCGTCATAGCGAGCAACACGGCGAGCGCGGGTATCTTCCTACCGATAGCAATAGGTCTCGGCCAGAAGATTGGTTTCAGTCCAGTCATTTTGGCCGTCTCGGTCGGTATCAGTACCAGCCTTGACTTCATGTTACCCGTTGGGACTCCTCCAAACGCGATAGCATACAGCACTGGCAGAGTTACCATGGGCGAGATGATTAAGGCGGGGATACTCCTTGACCTTGTAGGCGCGCTAGTTACGATCGCGTTTGCCTACCTAGTATGGCCAATGCTGGTCTAACCAATTCTCTAATTTCTAACTTTTCGGAAGTTATTGTAAAATAATGGTCCCAGGACGCTGGGCAAGATAATGTTTCCTAGTCGACTTTTACGCCGAACTGGAGCACCGCTATCGCGAGGAAGTAAACTCCGATACATGCCATAGCTGAGCCAACCCCAGCACCCGTTTTCTTGAGTCATATTTTTGTTCCACCTAATGATACAGGTAGCCCTGCTTCACCGTATTTAAACTCAGTCTTACAAAATCTTATACCGAACCGGTCCAGTGAATATCGTATGATTACTAGGGCCGAATCCATTGAACTCGTCAAGGAGAACGTCAAAAACAAAAACCTCGTCAACCACATGATCGGGGTGGGGGCTATCATGAAGGGGCTCGCCGAGCACTACGGCGAGGACGCCCAACTCTGGGAGGTTGTGGGTATCCTCCACGACATAGACTACGAAACCTTCGGCGAGGACTTTGCGAACCATGGGGCTAAATCAGCCGAGATGGTCAAGGAGATCCTACCCGACGACGCGATAAAGGCAATCCGGAGCCACAACCCGTTAACTGGTTACAACGCCGAGTCGAGGTTTGATATCGCCCTGCTTGCAGCTGACGCGATATCAGGATTAATCGTCGCCAACGCCCTTGTGCGACCGAATAGGATGGAGGGCATGAAGGCAAAGAGTATCAAGAAACGGATGAAGGACAAGTCCTTTGCCCGTCAGGTTAGCCGTGAGAACGTGATGAAGTGCGAGGAGATCGATATCCCGTTCAGCGAGTTCGCCACTATAGCGATCAAGGCCATGGATATCGTGGCAAGTGAGATAGGATTGAGCAAATAATGGTAAACCCAGAAAGACAGAGACACAGAGTGACGAGGATAATCGCATCTACGAGGTTCCCGTTCCTCGACCAGGAAGAGGACAGCTGGCCACCCAGTTACCAGACCATCGTCAACGACGAGCAGAACCGGTTCGGCATCAAGGGCCCTGACGAGATTGGCATGATCTACCCGAGTCTAGTCATCCTCAGGGGCGATGGCGGGATTCAGGAACTCGGCGTTGTGGAGCCCGCAGAGAACGTCAACCAGGAGCGGGCCAAGGTGTGGCAGTTCCTGAGCGACTCCGCCAGCGTGGGCAGAACTCATAAAAAGCTGTTCGTGTACGTGCCCCACGGTCACGAGGACGAGGCGTTGAGCATCCTTGAGGGCAACAACATCGAGTACGATGGACTGCGAGGCTACGGCGTGGTCAACGGGAACCTGAAGATCTACCCCATCAAGACCTACGACAGTCCTCACGACCATCGTTAACCCTTTTTTCCATCCACTTTTCTATCTGTATCCCCGTCTCGTCAAGCGCATCGTATCCGTGCTCCACGCTTGGCTCTATCTCGGTTCCCTCATGCCACTCGTTCCAGCTAGTTATGAAAACCCAGTCAACCTCAACGCTGTTGACGATGTCCCAGTATTCCCTGTAGGTTCCTGTGCCGTCCCGTGGGACGACTCTGTTACCGCTCCTGATCTTTGTATCATCGTAGCCTGGGATGACCGTGCCCACTGTGAGCCTGTCGCCGAGAAACGAGTAGCCGCGCCTCCTAGCCGATAATACAAACCTCCAGTACGAGTCCACCTGGATGTAACTCCCAGTTGAGGCCACCCACTCCATGTTTTCACTGTGAGCATCTGTGTCCAGTTCGTTGTAGTTGAAGACCCCGTCGAAGGCATGGAGAAGCGCCTGATCCCTGATGTCTCCCACCAGCACCGCGTTCATCACCAGTTGATCCTGCACCTCTAACCAGAAACCCTCGTCCCTGCCTTGGCTCCCTGGACTGAATATGTATATGACTGGCCTCCCCTTCCACGTGAGAAAGGAGGGGCTTGACCCGTATTTTTCGATGATATAGTTCAGCTCCGTGGATACCTTTTCAGGGGTATCTAGGGGCTCGTCCCGGATGGACTCGTAGAGCACGGTGAACTTGAAACCGTTCTCCACACTGATGGAGGCGAGTTTTCCAAGAACATAGTCTTCATACCCATCTATGCCCCACCAAGAAGAGGCGAAGGCCGTTATGCCCGCATTGGACGCTTCTTCGACATGTCTTTCAAGAACGAATTGATCACTAGAGTCATACGCGCCTATCAGGGGAAAGTGGGTCGATTCGCTCGCTTCATCCCCCTCTGTATCCCCCCAGTGCCTTCCTCCGCTGCTATACCATGGATAGTACGCCGCGACCACCTCAGGGGGCTCATCAGGGGTCTCGATCAACTCTATCAAGTACGGAACGAGCACGGGCAGTCTCACTGTTTCAATCCATCTATTCTCAGCGGGGTCCCCCGGCGTCTGTTCATGAACAACTCTCACTATCCTCGTGTAATGGTTTACGTCCCATGCCTTGATGTTGACCTCAGTGACCCCCACGTAGCCTTTCCGAATCTGGATGTCTATCTCGGATGAAGGGGTCACTGCCACCAACTCGATCACGGCCCACGTTCTAGTTTCGTCGTATTGGTTCTTTCCAACCCAGACCGTGACATGATCCCCGTTATCAGTGCAGATGACGTTCTCCCCCTGATTTGCCTCGAAAAGTCGCACATCGTTTAGGCCCGTGATGTTGACGAGCGTCCAGTCTGATGTAGTGCTCACCTCTACCCTGATGGGGTATGCCTGGAGCCCCCACGATGTTTGTATTGTTCCCATGGCCGTCACGGATAGAATGACTATGAATAATACGGGAAATGGTCTCACGGAGAAGCGTTCATGTATGGTACGTAAATTGTTTTAGATGGGGGAGGAGTGGTTTCACGATCTCGACCGCTAAAGGTAGTTTCTCGGCATTGGCGAGCATCACAAGTTACTAGAAGCATGCATGTGATAGTGACAGCCCCTGACTATCCTTTTACTTGGTGACAGTTGGTCCATAAACAACTCAAAACACGCCCCTCAACGGGACAAAACTGCCATCAAGATGGAAATATTCTGGAAAAAGTGGCGAATAATCATCAGTTTCCAATACTGGATATCAGGAAATCAAAGAAAAGACAGGAAAACCCCCAAACACCCTATATCAGGAGACATCCCTGAATTAGAGTAGCTATGACATACGACATCATCCTCAAGAACGGCAGGATAGTTGACGGGACGGGCAGTCCATGGAGAAACGCGGACCTGGGAATCAGCGGCGACAGAATCGCCTACATAGGTTCTATCCCTGATTCCGAGGGGAAAAATGTTATCGACGCGGGCGGGCTCGTCATCTCGCCAGGATGGATCGATATCCACCTCCACGCAGACCACACCGTCCTGGGAAACCCTGGGTGCCTCAGCTACGCCAACCAGGGCATCACAACTGTCACCATGGGTAACTGTGGCCTCAGCATGTACCCGTTGACGCCTGAACACAGGGACGACCTCATCCAGTACTTGCTCCCATTCACCTCGGGGATCAGCCTTGACTGGGACTGGGTGACCATGGATGACTTCCTAGGAAAAATCAAGGAGATGGGGACAAGCCTCAACATGGTGCCCTATGTCGGTCATGGCAGCATCAGGATCGGGGTCATGGGCTTCGATGACAGGAAGCCAACATTTGATGAGCTTGAGGCGATGAGGGGGCTGCTTGACGAGGCCATGGTCAGCGGGGCTCACGGCATGTCAACTGGGCTTGGGTATCCTCCCGGTCTTTACACTGATGAGATCGAGCTTCAATCCTTGTGTGAGATAATCAAGCGATACAACGGGCTCTACTCAACACACATGAGGCCCGACGAGACAAACCTCAAGGACACCATCGAACTTGGCCACGCAACGGGTATGCCGATACAGATATCCCACCTGGGGAGCAGCTGCGGCAGCAAGCGTAGCCTAGACGGGAGGCACGGCGAGACAACGCTTAGGCTCATTGACAAGGCGAGGGCTAAGGGTCTTGATATCACGGCTGATATCTACCCGTACAACGCCGGGTCGTCACTTCTCTCCCAGGTGATACCAGCGTGGCTACACGTCGGCGGGGTCCAGGCAATGCTTGAGCGGCTCGCGGACCCAAACGTGAGAAAGAGGCTATCAAAGGAGTACCAGGAAGCCGGGAGGGACTGGGACAAGGTCATAGTGAGCTTTGTCAAGACCGAGGGGAACAAGGCAATCGAGGGGCTGAGCCTATTGAGGATCGCCGAGGAGAGGTCCCAGAGCATAACCGATACCGTGTGCGAGCTGCTCATCGATGAGCGGGCTCAGGCCATGAACGTCTCCTTCTGGGGCAACGAGGAGGACGTGATCGCCATGGTCAAGCACCCCGCTGTGATGCCTTGCAGCGACGGATGGATGCATGCACCCTTCGGGCCGCTTGGGGATGGAAAGCCGCATCCCAGGTGCTACGGTGCGTTCCCCCGGTACTTCAGGCGGTACGTGAACGAGGAGAGGATACTGACCATGGAGGACGCCATCAGGAGGATGACCTCCATGCCCGCCGCGAGGATGGGGCTACAGGACAGGGGCATACTTCTGGAGGGGATGAAGGCGGATATCACGGTCTTCGATCCTGGCCGGATCAGGGACTTGGCGACATACGAGAAGCCACACGCATATCCTGAGGGGATTGAGCATGTCATCGTCAACGGTGTCTTGACCATCGAGAACCGAGAGCACACCGGGGCTTTGAATGGAACAATATTGAAAAAACTGTGATTTAGCCAAATATTGGTTTGTTTTCTTCCATATTTTATCACTTCTTTTTAGTGTTTCACCAACATATGTTTAAATCTCTCCTTTTTGAGATTGTTTTGTGGACCAGAGTTCTTGAAAACGGTTGATCTCCCTCAACAGAACCCTCTCATGGATATTCTCAGTCGTGGCCGTGCTGTCCCTGTCCATCGGATACATCATAGCAAGGCTCAACATTGACAGGACGATCATCCAGCCAGTTCACATCTACCTCGGTTACGGTTACCTGATGCAAGCCCAAAAAAGTTTTTTTCGCTTATACCCAGTGGCTGGAGCGGAAATTTTCTCCCGATATATGCGGTAACCGTTCACAGGGTGCCACCGGGCAGCACGCCCTCCCACCTTT
Organism: uncultured Candidatus Bathyarchaeia archaeon; assembly: GCA_964383685.1. Taxonomy (GTDB): domain Archaea; phylum Thermoproteota; class Bathyarchaeia; order TCS64; family TCS64; genus RBG-16-57-9. The sequence goes on from CAYLJH010000013.1 coordinate 12,527, forward strand.
TTTCCCCTTATGTCAGGTTACTTGATGCAAACCTAAAATATTTTTTCCCAGAATTTACGGCCCACTGATATCATTCGGATAGCCCCGGAAAATTTTTTTTCGCGTTTATACCAGTGGCAGGAACTGAAATATTTTTTATTTGATATTACCGGTGACAGGAACAAACTATTTCCCCTTATGTCAGGTTACCTGACACAAGACAGTACTTTGGCAACCTTCATATGCCGTCCCAAAGTATCAAAGACCGCCCGGTGAATGAAATGTCCTCAGGAAACCCCATGACCGTGGACGACCTCGACCTTCACTTTCTTGGCACCGGCGGTGGAAGGCACGTGATGTCCAGCCAGATGAGGCGGACCGCAGGGATCAGGCTTGTCCATGATGATACCCATGTCCACATCGATCCAGGCCCAGGGGCCCTCGTCTTCAGTAACTGGGCACAGTTGAGCCCCAGGAAGCTGGACGCGTTAATCGTCACCCACTGCCACCCTGACCACTACTCTGACGCCGAGGTATTTGTTGAAGCCATGACCAACGGCACCCACACCCGGAAGGGGCTCCTCGCAGCCACCGCGAGCGTCCTGGATGGCGCGCAGGGTATCGGCCCCAGCATCAGCGAATACCACAAGGGGCTTGTCAGGGACCTGCTTACACTTGAACAAGGGACCCGGTTCAGCGTCGATTCACTGGGGTTCACAGCCACCGAGGCGAGGCACTCGGACCCCAACTCGGTGGGGCTCAGGATGGAGACCCCATACGGCACGATTGGCTATACAAGCGATACGGGGTACTTCAAGGGGGTCTCCGAGCAGTACAAGGGAAACAGGTTACTGATACTGTGCACGGTGTGGCCCAGGAGCAACCCAATTCACATCCACCTGAACACAGACGATGCCCTGAGGATAATTCAGGAGGCAAAACCCAAAGTCTGCATCCTCACCCATTTCGGCGTCAGGATGCTCAGGGCAGGCCCCGAGGCGGAAGCCGCTTACCTGCAGGAGGAGACAGGCATCCCCGTGGTGGCGGCTAGGGACGGTATGAAAGCCCATATATCCGATGTCATCACATTACAGGGTCCGGGAAAAACGGACGAGATAATGACTATTGATGCCTGATAACATGAGCAAGCCAACAAAACCCCTATTCTTCGTCATTTTCCTGATAAGTGGAGCCGTGGGCAGTGCCATGCTACTGAGCCCGGTCTACGCCGAGGAGATGGGCGCGTCCTATGTTCAGCTCGGTTTGATGGGGGCTTACCATGCATTGGGCTACACGATCATCACCCTTGTGACCGGGCTCCTGATGGACAGGTTTGAGAAGATAAAGTTCTACCTAGTGTTCCAGACCCTAAACGTCATCAGCGTCGCGGCCTTGGCCCTGGCGGGCTCGGTGGAACAGCTCATGGTTGTCAGGCTGATGCTCGGCTTGACCACCGGCTCATTCTGGGTGGGGTCAAGCGCGATAACCGCGGCCATGTCCGAGCCCCACGAGTTGTCTCATAACATCGGCCTCTACAACCTGAGCTGGATCTCTGGGTTCGCCGTCGGCCCATTAGTTGGCGGCTTCATCATTGATTTATTCGGCTTCAAGGCTATGTTTCTCTCCATGAGCGGCGTCATCGCGGTTAGCCTCCTAATAATAGGGACCATGATCATGCCAAAGGTGCAACTCAAGCCCACCGGGAGCAAGTTCACCATCGATTGGGGTGCAATTAGGAGGGTTGCCCCTGCGTACCTCTGCCTGTTCCCGTACACCCTGAGCAGCGGCATCTACTTCAGCATCCTGCCAGGTTACCTCAAGGAGTTCGGGATAACCGCTTCAATCATCGGAACCCTTCTGACTGTGAGCAACGTGGCAAAAGGGGCCGGTTTCTTCGGGGTCAAAAGCCTCGTCGACTGGGGTACTAAAAAGTCCATGAGGTTCGTCGGCCTCCTGCTGGCAGGCTCGCTTGCACTCATCGCTTACTCCACCAACGAATGGATGATAGCTATCCCCTTGGCCCTCTACGGGCTGTCCAACGGCTTCCTTGAGCCCATTCTCCTCAACTGGATCGCCATGAAGAGCCCGTCTGAGTCCAGGAGCTTTACCATGGGTATCTATGAGACTGTTTTCGGCCTGGGGATGATAGTCGGTCCCATGGCGGCGGGGCTTGTCACAAATAGTTACCCTGTCAGCGTGGTCTATATACTACTAGCCGCGGCCAGCATGCTGATCCTGCCCCTGAGTAACGGCCTGGATTAGTGAAAACATATATTGAAGCCCCCGTACAGGTAACATAGTCTGAAGTGATGATTATGGGGTATCGTTTTGTTGGTCCCCAAGGGACCATCTAGGAATAAACCGTGCAACACCAGAGGTCAGACCGCAGCGGGCAACCTTTTAAAGAAACAAGACAGCCAGAGTAGCCATAAATTGGCTCAGGGTCCGCGATACAAGCCAGGAGATTATGAACAATGAAAGTGCTACCACGGAAAATCAATTTCCTCGAAATGGAGGAGAAATGGCAGAGGGTATGGGAAGAGGAAGGTATCCACAAATACGACTGGGATGACAGGGTTCGCCCGGTCTACAGCATCGATACGCCTCCACCTTATCCTAGCGGCGACTTCCATATGGGCAACTTTTTGAACTGGACGTACTTTGACGTGCGGGCCAGGTACAAGCGGATGACAGGCCACAACGTGCTGTTCCCGCAGGGCTGGGACTGCCACGGGCTGCCGACGGAGGTCGCGGTAGAAAAGGCCAATAAGATGAGGAAGAGCGATGTCCCTCCTGATGTCTTCAGGAAGATGTGCGAGGAGTGGATCGAGCAGTACATCGGCAAGATGAAGATCGCCATCCAGCGCCTTGGCGCTTCCATCGACTGGACCACCGAGTACAGGACCATGGACCCCGATTTCATGCGGAAGATACAGCTGAGCTTCCTCATTCTCTACGAGAAGGATTTCATCTACAAGGGTACCCACCCCATCAACTACTGCATCAGGTGTGAGACGGCTATCGCGGACGCCGAGGTGGAGCACAAGGACAAGAACGGCGCCATCTACACAATCCCGTTCGGGACTGAGGACGGCGAGGTCCTCATCGCAACAACGAGGCCGGTTTACCTGCCAGCGTGTGTGGCTCTAGGCGTGAACCCCGAGGATGAACGGTACAAGCACCTCATCGGAGGCAAGGCAAAGGTCCCCATCACGGGGCACGAGGTGCCCATCATCGGCAACGTGGAGGTTGACCCCGAGTTCGGGACAGGCGCCATGATGATATGTACATACGGTGACAAGGCTGACGTTGTGGCGGTTGCAAGGTACAAGCTACCTGTGATCACCCTTCTGGATTCTAGGGGGCACATCACGGAGGCTGGCGGCAAGTACGCCGGCATGTACATCGCAAAGGCGCAGAAGACCCTCATCGCTGACCTGCGTGAGGCAGGCTTGATCAGGGAGGAGAAGCAGATCAACCAGGAGGTTGGGCTCTGCTGGAGGTGCAACACGGCCATCGAGATCGTGGCGGCACAGCAGTGGTTCTTCAGGACCATCAGCCTGACCGAGAAGGTGGTGAAGACAGCCCACGAGGTCACGTGGTACCCTGACTTTATGCGCCAGAGGCTCCTTGACTGGGCCACGGGCCTTGACTGGGACTGGGTTCTGTCAAGGCAGCGCGTGTTCGCGACCCCTGTCCCTGTATGGTACTGCAAGGACTGTGGCAAGCTCAGGCTGGCGAAACCTGAGGAGCTGCCGGTGGACCCCAGGGTTGTTTCCATTAACGATACATGTGAGTGTGGTGGGGCCGAGTTCATTCCTGACGGCGATGTCATGGACACTTGGTTCGACAGCAGCATGACATGCGCGATCCACGCGGGCTGGCCTGACAGGGAGGGATGGGAGCGCCAGTTCCCAGCCACGGTTCACCCCAGCGGTCAGGACATCATCAGGACGTGGGCCTACTACCTCATGGTGAGGGGGCTAGCGTTGTTCGATTCAACTCCGTACGAGAGCGTGCTAATCAACGGCATGGTACTCGGTGCGGACGGCAGGAAGATGAGCAAGAGCCTTGGAAACTTCGTGAGTACCCCCGAGGTGTACGAGAAGTACGGCGCGGATGCGCCCCGCCAGTGGGC
>CAYLJH010000013.1:16653-17166 GCA_964383685.1 uncultured Candidatus Bathyarchaeia archaeon
CACGGATATCCCGTTCAGGTGGGAGGACGTGGAGTACGGCTGGAGGTTCCAGCGCAAGCTGTGGAACGCCTGCAGGTTCGCGGGTATGAGGCTTGAGGACTATGACGGGGCGGAGGCAGAGCCCCAGCTCCTTGACAGGTGGATCATGACAAAGCTGCAGAAGACCATCAAGAGGACCACTGAGGCCATGGAGGACTGTGATTTCATGAACGCCACTGAGGCGTCCAGGAACTTTATCTGGCACGTCTTCTGTGACCACTACCTTGAGGCTGCAAAGACCCGGCTTTATGGCGAGGGGGATGCAAAGACGGCGGCCCAGATGACCCTGTTTAACAGCATCAGGGATATGCTGAAGCTCATGGCTCCCGTAATCCCGCATATCACCGAGGAGATATACAGGACAATGTACGATGCTGATACGAGCATCAACGTGAGCACCTGGCCCGTGTACGACGAGTCTCTGGTTGACGAGGAGGCCGAGCGCATCGGTGACATGGTCATCGAGACCATCAG
>CAYLJH010000013.1:17176-19279 GCA_964383685.1 uncultured Candidatus Bathyarchaeia archaeon
AGCGTCAGGACCGAGAAGAACAAGCGGGGCGTGAGCCTTAACAAGCCGGTAAAGCAGCTGACCATCTACGCCGGCGACCACGCGAGCGACCTGAAGCTTGGCTCCCAGGACATCATGGACACCCTGAAGGTGGAGTCCCTTGAGATCATGGGCGGCGAGGGCGGAGACGCAAAGGTCGAGGCGTACGATTCCATCGGTTTCACGATGGAGATCGTGGCCGAATCCTAACCCCTTTTTACAACCTATGCCCATTCTTTTCACATGCAAGACGAGATGATTCCTCTTTCAGAGGCGGCGGAGCAGGTCAAGGTCACGACGCAGAGGCTGGCGTTGCTTCACTTGGCGTTTTCAAGAACAATAGTTGACAAGTTTGGGTGGGCGGACGGCAAGCAGCTGATCCTGGACAGCATCAAGACGTACGGCGAGTACGTCGCCGACAGGACGGCGAAGGGCCATCAGGGTTTACCCAAGTACGGCTTCTGGGAGAAGCGGGAGGGCAAGCCCGACCTGTGTGAGCTTGGGAAGGTGATGCTGGAGATGGGCGAGCCCGAGCTGGGGGTGATGTACTGCCTGATAGACCCGGCGAAGACCATGGCGGCGGATGATTCAAGCAAGCTGATCCACACGAGGTGCATGGTACTGGGCCACGACGAGTGCCAGTTCGAGACGATCCCGACGAGTGAGTCCGACAGGGCTTCTTTCGTGGAGGGAGAGGACTGGGCGGGTGTTGACCCTATCATCGATGAGTTCCTGGACAAGAAGTAGGGCTACTGGGTTCTGTACTTTGTGATGGCCGCGATGCCTCCAAAGCTGCGGAGGAGCATCTCGCCTTCCTCGATGTGGGTGGATATTATCTCAATCTTTGCCTCGGCGTTCTCGGCGAGTTTGACCAGCTCCTCGATGAGGTCCTCCTTCTCGGTTATCTCGTAGTTGCCGGTGCCGCATTTCAGGCACCTCATGCCCTTGACCTTCTCCTCGAAGGCCTCCAGCTCGTCCATCTCGATGATCTGATGCTCCTTGAAGTCGCAGCTCCTGCACTCCAGTGTGACGTACCAGCGGCGTATCGCGCCTGAGACCAGCAGGGTGTAGACGTTGACGTTCTTGAGCTGCGTTATGACCTCCTGCTCGCCGTAGGTGGATAGGCCGTCGTCCTCGCCCAGGTGCCTGAGGAAATCCTGTACTATTTTCCTCTCCTGGGTGTACCTGACCTGCTGGAGGAAGTCCCTGGACCTGGTGACCAGCTCTTTGACGCCCTCGTGACCGGTGTAACCCACGTCCACTGTGGTGAGTATCTTGTCCTTGATCTCGTGGTGGAGGTAGTTGCCGTCAAGGAACCTCTCCTTGGTGGGGCCTGGGCCGCCTACTATGATTCCCTTGAGGTTGGGGACGTTGAGGAAGTAATCGGTCATCATTCCGCCGACCCGCTTGTAGAACTCGTTAAGGTGCATGGCCCTGATGCGCTCGTACCGCCTTGACGACTGGCCTCCCGCCCGCGTCTTGCCGGCTACGCCGGACGAGATGTCCCTGAGTATGTCTGCCCGCTGCCCCTTGAGGAGGGCGAAGGTGGCGTCCTTGGCGTCGATGACCAGTATGCCGTAGCTTTCCTCGTTCTCCAGGATGTTCCACAGTGGGTCCAGGAGGAACCTGTGCTCGCAGCGGTAGTAGTAGATGCCGATGGGCTCGGGTGGGATTAGCGTGAACGTCTCCATCTCGCCTACTCCCATCTCCTTGCTGGCGATGGTGCCCGCGAATATGGCGAGGCCGGTTGGTGGCACGGTCTTGAACAGCTTGAGCTTCTCCATTGCCTTGGTTAGCGCGTCCTGGACGTTCTTCTTGGTGGTCTTGGATTTGATGTTGACTGCTGTGCCGTACTCGGTGCGGAGGTCCTGCATGACATCGTGGATCTGCTTGTTGGGGGGTATGTATACGGTGACCAGCTCGGTGCCCCTGCCCTCTAGCTTTTCTATCTTCTCCAGCATCCGCTGGAACCTGAAGCGCTCTAATACGGGGTTTTTTGATGGCATGGCTGTTCACCGGGCGGTCTTTGATACTTTGGGACGGTATATGGAGGTTGCCAAACCGGGTTGGAACTATTTCCTTAAT
>CAYLJH010000014.1:0-12544 GCA_964383685.1 uncultured Candidatus Bathyarchaeia archaeon
GCTAAAGATAATCATAGTCGAGCCCATCGACCCCCTTGACGCCGTAGACGCTGTGGGGGTCGATGGGCTCGACTATGATTATCTTTAGCTCGGGCATGTCCCCGGCCCTGAACAGCTTATAGTCCAGGAAGTTTGGGTTCAGCGGCGCACCCGTCACGGGGTCGATCTTTAGCTCCTCGGCGAGGGCAAACCCAATGCCCATGTGTATGCCTCCCTCCAACTGGCCCTCGACGCTCTTGGGGTGTATGGCCCTGCCAACGTCGCTCGCTGCCACCATCTTGATGACCCTCACCTGTCCTGTCTCGGTGTCGACCTCGACCTCGGCGAACTGGCTACCGTAGGGCGGCACGAACTGGGGGACGCTGTACGTTGACTTCAGGACGATGACGTTGTCGCCGCGGAGGTAGACATCGGGGTGGCGTAGTATCTCGCCGAACCTGACGCTGTTACCTGGGTTCGCCACCTCGTAGACTGACCCATCAACCGCGTCCAGCTCATCCTCCTGGAGCCCCATCATCACGGAGGCAAGCCCGATGAGCCTACGCTTCATCTTTTCGGCAACGTCCTTGACCGCCCCGCCTGTCTCGATGGTGGACCTGCTGGCAGCGGTGGTGGTTCCCCACGGCGTGGTCTGGGTGTCGGCCAGGATCACGTTGATCTCGTCCAGCACCCCACCCAGGGCCTCGGCGCAGATCTGGGCCATGACGGTCCTGAGCCCCTGACCTATGTCCGCAATCCCCAGTAGCAGGTGGAACGAGCCGTCGATGTTTGATTTCAGCACCGCGTTGCCTATGCTCCGCTCGGTGGCCTTGAGCATGGGGCTGTAGTGGCAGTAGCTTGCCATGCCGATTCCCCGCTTGTACCTTGCATCAGGGGCACCTGGCTTTGCGTTCCTCCTGTGCCAGCCTATCTCAGTGGCCCCCTTGAGCATTGTCTCCTCCAGGCCGCTGCTTGACACCGCAACGCCGTTGAGTGGGATGATATCGCCCACGTTGAGCTTGTTCTTGAGCCTGAACTCAAGCGGGTCCATGCCGATGGCGGCGGCGATCTCATCGATCTCTGCCTCCATGGCGTAGTGGATTGGCGTGCTGGTGAACCCCCTCATGGCCCCGCTGGGAGGGGTATTGGTGTAGACGCCGTAGCCAGTGTACTTGATGTTGGCACACTTGTACAGCATGGTCATGTAGCTGGCTGCCCTGCTGCTCATGATTGCCCCCCACGCGTAGCTGCCGATATCGATTATCCCCCTCATCTGTCGCGCGACAAAGGTTCCGTCATTCTTTACGCCGGTCCTGCTCTCGAAGATGCATGGACTCCTGGTCCTGGTGGTGTAGAACTCCTCCTCACGGGTCAGCCTCCACATCACCGGCTTGCCGGCCTTTCTCGCCAGTATCGCCAGGGCGATCTTCTCGGCGCTCTCGTACTTGCCGCCGAACCCACCGCCAACGTAATCGGGCACGATGAACCTGACCTTGCTCCTCGGCATCTTGAGGGCCTCGGCGAGGCTGTCCCTGATCATGAAGGCCGTCTGCTCGCTGCTCCACATTGTGAGGTTGCCGTCAAGGTCCCACTCGGCCAGCATGGCGTGGGGCTCAAGGGCCGCGTGGCAGACCCTTGGCGTGTAGAACCGGTTCTCGATGATGAAATCGGCCTCCTTGAAGCCCTCCTCGACGTCGCCCCACTCCTGGACGTTGTGGTCCAGAATGTTGCCGTCGCAGTCAATCCCCTGCCTCTCCGGGTGGACAACGGGGGCATCAGGCTCCATGGCCTCCTCCATGTCAACGACGTGGGGGAGCACCTCGTAGTCCACATCAATGTAATCGAGGGCCAGCTCGGCAAGCTCCTCGGTCTCGGCTGCCACCATGGCCACCTTGTCTCCCACGTAGCGCATCATATCATCGAGCCCGTACTCCCTTGAGCTCCCGTGGCTTGGCTTGTATAGCAGCTTGGCTTCCTCATGGGTGACCACGGCCACGACGCCCGGTATATCGAGAGCCCTGCTGTAGTCAATGTTTTTGATGTTGGCGCTGGCGTGGGGGCTCCTGAGCATCTTGGCGTACAGCATACCGGGGCGCTTCATGTCAACGGTGAACTCGGCCCTGCCAGTCACCTTGTTCCGCGAAAGCTTCATCTCGGGGCTTGTGCCCACGATGGTGAGCTCCTTCTCAGGGAGGACTATCGTCTTGGCCAGCTAGGCCACCTCCCCGTTAGCAACCGCCATGATCGCCTCTATGATCTTCTCGTAGCCCGTGCACCTGCACAGGTTTGACATCATAACGTCCCTGACCTGGGCCTCGGACGGAGTGGGGTTCCTGTCCAGGAACGCCTTGGCGGTCAGTATCATCCCCGGAGAGCAGAACCCGCACTGGCTGGCGTGGTACCTGACAAACGCCTCTTGAAGTGGGTGAAGGCGTCCGTTATCGACGATTCCCTCGATGGTGATTATTTCCTTTCCCTCGACTCCGGCGGCTAGGACTAAACAGCTTGGCACAGCGTCGCCGTCCATTATCACGGTGCACGCGCCGCACTCGCCCTTCCCGCAACCCTCTTTGGCACCCGTTAGCCCCAAGTCTTCCCTGATGACATCGAGTAGGCTTGTCCTTGGCTCAACCAGCGCGGACCTGTCCCTGCCGTTGACCTTGAAATTGACTGCGACCTTCATCGTAGGCCCTCCGCACGTCCGTTTGCCTCGATAATCGCCCTCTTGACGAGAACGCCTGATATCTCTCTCCTGTACTCGGCGGACGCCCTGTGATCAGAAATTGGCTTCGTTGTCTCTGAGGCGACCAGGGCTGCTTTTTCTGCTAGCTCAACGGTGAACTCTTTTCCATTCAGCACATCCTCTGCTGCCCTGACCCTCAACGGTGTGGGGTAGACCGCGCCCAGCACTATCCTGCTGTCCGAGATGACCCCTTCAACGATTGATAGCCTGCACGCCGCGTTGACGAGGGCGATATCAACCTTTGTCCTGCCCAGCTTCTGGAAGCTGGCACCGGCCTCGGGCTGGACCGGAACCGCGATCTCCTTGAGGAACTCTCCCTCAGCTAGGACTGTCTCCCTCACTGACTTGAAGAAACAGTCAAGGGGAACCTTCCTTTCGCCCGATGGCCCGTGGATAACAGCCTCGGAGTCCAGAGCTATCAAAGCAACCGGGGCGTCAGCCGAGGGCACGGCGTTACAGATATTTCCCCCGATTGTTGCGATGTGCCTGAGGTTATGGTGCCCCAGCTCACCCGAAGCATCCGAGATTACGCGATAAGGGTAACGTGCTAATAGTGGTGATCTCAGCAGGTCCGCAAAGGTTGATGTGGCCCCTATTCTGAGGCCATCTTCTTCACGGATGTATCTGAGCCCAAGTCCGTTGATATCAACAAGGCTCTCGGTGTCGGCTGGTCCGTTGACAAGGAGGTCGGTGCCACCCGCGATGACCCTCGCGCCCATCTGGGCGAGGAGAGTGCTTGCTGTTTCAAGGTCAGTAGGGCGGTGGTAGTGTTCGGGTTTGAAATGGGCGTCCATGTTAGGGTCTCCGATTGTTTGAGCTGTATAGCCCTTTGATAATGGTCATATGGGCAGGAAGTATATGAGACAACGGGTACACGTGCAGCTATTCAACTACCTTGAGTCACCCCACAGGTAACATTCATAACCTCAACCATATTCTCACATCTATGGTCACCATCGAGACTGATAGGCTCATCATCAGGGAGTTCACCCACGACGACTTTGATGCGGTCCACAGGTATGCATCAAACCCCAACGTGGTCAAGTTCATGGTGTGGGGGCCAAACACAGAGGACGAGACAAGGCAGTTCATACAGACCAAACTCCAGTCACAGGTACTGAGGCCAAGGGTGAGTTATGACCTGGCAATCACGCTGGATGGGATTCTCATAGGAGGAGGCGGTTTGGCCCTCCAAGGCCTGAAAAGCGGGGACGCAGATCTGGGCTACTGCCTCAACGAGGACTATTGGGGCAAAGGACTCGGAACGGAGTTCGCCGCTGCTATGATTAAATACGGTTTCGAGGAGCTGGACCTTCACAGGGTCACCGCAAAATGTGACCCAGAGAACCACGGCAGCTACAGGATAATGGAGAAAAACGGTATGACCAGGGAAGGTCACATCAGGGAAAACCTGAGGATCAGGGGAAAGTACAGGGACTCACTGGTCTACGGGATTCTCCGGAGCGAGTGGGAGCCCACGGGCTAGGATGGACAGCCTTTTCAAGGCATGACCCGACCGTTTACTTGGGAGTAACGGTGTCTCAGCTAAGGGTCCACCAGTCCATCGCGGGGTACATGTTCGAGGGCCCGTACAGGGGCCTTGAAAGGTTCCCGAGCGAGTCGGGGCTGTACGCGGTCATCAGCAGCGACGGCAAGGAGTATTACCTACTTGACGTGGGCTACACTGTCAACGTGAAGAAGGCGTGCCAGGTGAACCCCAGGAGGACCTGCTGGGAGCAGTACAGGAGGGGGGAGTTGCAGTACTCGTTCTTCAGAGACACACAGTTCTCCGAGGAGATGTACCGACTCGCGTTGAAAGAAATCAGGAAGAGGTACAGGGGCATCCCATGCGGCAAGGCAGCCGAGTAGGGTATAAGAGGCGCAATCACTGAACGGTTCTATGCCTGACCTGAAAGGGACACTCGACGTTGCGCTGTTCGAGTTCAACAGGATCAGGACCTACGTGGTCGAGGCAAAGGTCGTGGAACATTTTGAAGGCGGTTTCAAGGTCTTTTTCAGCGGCTCGTTCTGCCAAACATGCGGCTATTATGATTACTTTGAGGACCTACTCTACCTGTTACTGGACGATTTCGGTGTCGAGACAAAGATAACGGAGGTCACTCAGGAGGAAGACGGAGACTATGTCAGCTTCCACCTCGTTTAGTCTCTAGATTTCATCCAGAAGCCCATGATGATTATCATCACCACTAGCATGAGCATAAGCTTGTCAGCCATCTCATTGAGATCACTGCCCATCAACACCAGCATTATAGCAGCCATAACCAACCAGGGGAGCCTGGAGTCCATTTTCATAGAATCAAGTAAACCATGAAAGTGGCGGGGTTTAAAGAAATAGATTGGGCTAGTTCTTGTGATTCTCGATGGGGATGTCCCAGTACTCCCTTGGGTTCTGCATCTTGCCGTAGCCCAGCTTCCTGTCGCTCCACGCCCAGAACCTGTTGAGCTGGGGCACGTTGCGGATGAACCATTTCACCACGTCGTGCTCAATGCCCTGGGGCTTGACAAAGTCGCAGCACCTGAGGCAGATTGAGCACCCCGTGCCCACCTCCTTCCAGTACTCGCTGCACGAGCCCTCGTCGTTGTACCACTTCAACGCGCCGGGGTTCAGGTTGGGGTACTTGGGGTTCAATGTCGTTCTTGGGCCGTAGGGCACTGATTTGCTGGGGCGCTCGTCGGCGCACCTCGTGCAGATATCACAGTACTCGATGATGCCCTTTGGTGCCATCTTCTCGGCTGGCTTCAGGGGCATGTCCGTGATTATCTTGATTATCCTTGTGAGCTGGCCGTACTTCCAGTTGATGAGACGGCCGTTCCTGCTCAGGTGGCCAAGCCCCGCCTTGATGGCAAGAGGCACGCTGAACGCGGTGTCGTTACCGCATGGGATGGCGCTGTACCCCAGCCCCCTTATCATCTCGGCCAGTGTGCCGGCGGTGAAGTGCATCCGGGCGTAGCCCATGTTGCTTGTAACTTCAAGGGGCGTGGGCGCGTAGCTGTTCTCGGTGAACTCCATGGGCACCAGTATGACTATGACGTTGCTGCATTTCTCGGGTATCACGGCCTTGTCATCGGTGACGTACGGCTTGTCAACGTCCTCGAACACGATGTCCTTGTTGCTTGACCTGGTGTAGACGAAACGCCTGTCCAGCTCGGCAAAGCCCACGTCAACGGCCCCGAAGTACTTGGCCGCCTTTGTGATGACCTTGTTCATCTCCTCGGGGGGAGCGTCCCAGGGCTCGATACCCGGTGGCAGTTTGGCCTGGCCAAGGCTTGTCCACCTGTAGTAGCCCTGGTTCAAGCCATATGTCCCGTCGTGGGGTGACTCCACGGTACCGGCGGCGTCCTTGAACGCGTAATCCACTAGGCTGTAGCCAGGGATGCCCGCCTTGATCCTCCTTGCCATGCCCTCTGGGTTGTTGTACCTCAGACCCGTCTTGTCCCTGCTTATGCCCCTGGCCTCGTCAAAGTTGCCGTCGTACCTCGGGTGATCGGGGCTGATCCCGTAATACTCGTTGAAATCCTTGTCTATACCCATAACTGAATCCCTCGAAACTCAATAACGGTTGTAATGATCATATAAAAGACGTTAGAGTTCGTTGATGCTAGATGGTACCGTTATCGCGTGTTCTGGTCTCAAACCTGAGCAGGCACATCAAGTTCCCTGTCAATGAAAGCAAGGGTAGCCAGTAATCCCACGAATAACACCCCAGAGATGCCAATGAGCTGGTTGTAATCAAGCGAAATCCCGCCCATCTTCAGGACACGTATCTGTAACCACCCGGTGGTTATCAAGGGGGCAACAATCTGAGCCATTGACCGGACTGTTGTGGAGTACCCGCTTATGGCTCCCTGCTGGCTTGGCTTAACGGACTGGGCCAGCCTTGACCTGACAACGGGCCGAGCTAGGCTGCTTCCCGAGACCAGGAGCACCATGAAAACGTAGAACCCCGTGATGGAGTTCATGAAGGGGTAGATGAAGTAAGCTACGCCAAACAGAAGGATAGCCCCGAAGAATATCTTGTTCTCGCCCAGCCTAGTGTTAAGTGGGCGCATCAAGCCCATACCGATGATGAAGCTGATGACGCCCATCATTGCCGCTATGTTGCCGATGGCCATCGGTCCCGAGTTATACCTGCGGTCCAGGATCAGGCTCATGCCTGACATCATCAGGCCGAACATCATGGTAGTCCCGAACATCTGGGCCAGCCTCAGCTTGACCGTCCTAGTGAATATGCTCTCCGTGTTCCCATTCTCGTCAACCCGGTGGAACTCTTTCCGCAGGTCAGCCCTGCGCTGCTCGGGCATGGTCTCGGGAAAGATCAGGACAGAGGTGATTATTGCTAATCCCGCCATAAAGGTGGCCGCGTAAGCCGGGTATGCAATGTTGATGGATCCCAGGTAACCTCCAATCATGGGACCAAAGACGGTACCGATGGTCATTGCTATACCCATGTACGCCATCTTCTCGGACCTCGTCTCAGGCCGCGAGATATCTGACAGCACGGCGTTGATTGTCGGTATCTGGCCCCCGAACATACCGTCCAGGAGACGGGAGAACAGCAGCATCATCGTGCTGTCCGCCACTGCAAGGATTCCAAACGAGACGAGAGTACCTATCTGGGAAATGATGAGGATGGGTTTTCTGCCATACTTATCGCTCAGCCTGCCCCAAACAGGCCCAAAGATCATGGCCGTCAACGCGTTAGCAGATACTATAATCCCGATCATGAAATCCGAGGCACCAAAGGAAAGCACGTACTGTGGCAGCAGGGGCATAATCATGAAGAAGCCGAGGATGTCTACAACCAGACTCAGGACGACTATAGGGAGGATACGCTTAACCACTATACCGTACTTGGAAGCGAGCCCTTCCTTGAACTGTGTCTCCAGTTCGACCCGTCTTTCGTCCTTCTCCGTACGTTTCCCAAGCATGTGAAGCCAGAACCCTTTGAGTTCCCGTTCAATACGAACGACGTTATTTAAAAGGCATGTAAAAATGAGTGAAAAAGATGGGATTTACTTCTTGACGAGGCCCAGCTTCAGGCCCAGGCCGTCGATCTCGAACTCCTGGACAGACGCGCCATCAGGCGCATTGCCCTTGACCAGCCCGTCGCTGAGGGTCTCCACCTTGATGTACTCGGACTCCGCCTCAAAGACCGCCTCGACCTCGGGGCTCCCCGTGTAGTAGGTCGTTATACGGTCATCGATCTCAAAGTCCGCGTCCTTCCTGAGTGACTGGATGCGCCTCACAATGTCCCTCGCAAGCCCCTCGCCCTTCAGCTCCTCGGAGATAACCGTGTAGACGCCGATGAGCATGTCCTGCTCCTCGACCACCGAGTAGTCCCCGTGGGGCACCGATTTCAGCTCCACCTCTTCAGCCAGGATCTCCACGGGCTTGCTGTCCACAGTGACTTTTACGGATTCACCCGCCGCCAGCTTGGCTGCTTCGCCCGCCCCGAGCTCCTTGATGGCAGCACCGATCTTCGTGAACTCCCTGCCGTGCTTCCTCCCGAGGACGCTTGCCACCGGGAGAACCGTCAGGCCCTGGAGCACGCTCCTATCAGTGCCAACCGTGACCGTCTTGACGTTAAGCTCCTCCCTGAGTATGTCCGCGATCCTCTCGATCTTGGCCGCCTTATCCTCGGGCGCTATCACCACGACCTCGGCCAGAGGCTGCCTGAGCTTGATGACCGCTTGGTTCCTCGCTGAGCGACCCGCGCTGCTCAAGTCAAGGGCAAGGTCCATCTCCCCCATGAGCTCCATGTCCCTGACCGATACATCGACAGCGGGCCACTCGCAGTGGTGGACGCTCTCAGGCAGGCCCGGCTCAACGGGCTTCACCATCCTCTGGTACAACGCCTCGCTGAGGTGCGGCGTTATGGGTGACATGAGGTAATTGACCGTCTTCAGGCACTTGTACAGGGTGCTGTACGCTGCCTTCTTCTCGTCGTCGCCCTCGGTTTTCCAGAACCGCCTCCTGCTCCTACGAACGTACCACTTGCTCAGTATGTCCACGAACCTGTCTATCTCGTTGCACGCCGGCATGGTCAGGTACGAGTCAAGGCTTATGGTGACATTCTCAACCGTCTCGTCCAGCTTGCCCAGAATCCACTTGTCCAACGCGTCCAGCTCCTCTGGCTGCTGGTCAGGTGTCCACCCGTCCAGCGAGGCGTACTGGTAGAAGAAGTTGTAGATGTTGAGGAGCTTCATGAAGAACAGCCTCCTCACTTCCTTGGCCTTGTTGTAACCGAACAGCAGGTTTGTCTCAGGCTTCGCCGCGCAGGCAATCCACCTGATAACGTCCGCGCCCATCTCCTCGGCCGCGTCGTCGAACCAGATGGCGTTGCCCCAGCTCTTGTGCATCTCCCTGCCGTCTTCGGCCATGACCTGGGCGTGGCCCAGACAGGTGAGGTACGGGGTCCTCCTTTCCAGTATCGTTGATTCCGCGAGCATTGCGTAGAACCAGTTCCTGAACTGGCCCGGGAAGCTCTCCGTGATGAAGTTGGCCGGGAACCATTTCTCCCAGAACTCCCTGTCCTGGCGGTACCGGAGGGTGCTGAACCCTACGATCCCGGCGTCGAGCCACGGGTTTCCCACATCGGGGATACGCGAGGCCGTCTTGCCGCATTTCTCGCACTTGATCTTGACAGCGTCGATATACGGCCTGTGCGGGGCGTGACCCTTGAAAGTGTCCCAGCCCTCGATGGCCCTTTCCTCAAGCTCCTCTTTTGAGCCTATGACATCGAACCATCCGCACTCGCATGTCCAGATGGGCAGGGCGAGGCCGTAGTACCGTTTCTTGCTGATCATCCAGTCGTCCATGTTCCTGAGCCAGTCAAGCTCGCGCTTGAGGCCGAACTCGGGTATCCAGTTGACCTGGTACGTGCTGTCCATCATCTGGTACCGGAGGTTCTTGTCCTTCTCCTCCTCGGTGACCTCTTCGTAATCCTTGTCCAGCTTCTCGCCCATGTTGATGAACCACTCGCTTACGTGGCGGAACACCAGCTCCGAGCCGCACCGCCAGCAAACCGGGTACCTGTGTGTGACCTTCTGGGTCCTGTATAGTATCTCCTTCTTGCGGAGGTCCTCGAATATCGGCTCGGCGCTCTCGTAGACGTGCGTGCCGGTGAGCCAGCCGAACCCGTCCATGATTACGCCGAACTCGTCAAGGGGTGCAGGGGCGGGTAGCCCGTACTGCTTGCCCAGTTGATAGTCTTCCTTACCTGCTCCTGGGGCGATGTGTACGATGCCGGTTCCTTCCTCTTCCCCCACTTCGCTCCACATAATGACCCTGTGGGCCTCAGGTACGCCCAGTTCCTGAACCCTTGGCAGCTCGTCGAATGGCCCGTCATAGCTCCAGCCTTCCATCTCCGCTCCTTTTATCTCGCCCAGAACCTCGACGTTCTTCTGGTCCTGTATGGCCAGCTTGAGTGCGCCTTTGGCGAGGTACATGATCTCGTCACGGTACCTGATCTTGACATAGTCAAGCTCGGGGTGAACTGCGGCGGCGACGTTGCTTGTGAGCGTCCACGGTGTGGTAGTCCAGATGAGGATTGATCCCTCCCTTTCCCTGAGCCTGAATAGCACGTAGACGCTTGTGTGGGTCACCTCCTGGTAGCCCTCTGTGACTATCTCGTGCTGGCTGATGCCGGTGCTGCACCTTGGGCACCACGGCATGGCGTCAGCGCCAAGGTAGATCCAGTCCCTGTCGTGGCAGCTCTTGAGCATCTTCCAGATCATGTAGTTGTTCTCGTCGCTGAACGTGTAGTAGCTGCCGCCCATCTCTGGCATGCCCAGCTGGCCCACCAGGTACTCGGCGGTTCCAGTGACCGGCCCATTTGAGCCTATGTAAGTTGTCTCCTCCATGGGCTGCTTCAGCGCCGCGGACAGCTTCCTGAGCTCGTCAGGGTTGTTCCAGTCAGTCCACATTCCCAGGCGTATTGATTGCTCGGTCTGCCTTGCAGAGTAGTCCAGGACCCTCTGCTTGCATTTAATTACGAAATCGGCGAGGCCATAGTCCTCGATGTCCAGCTTGCTCTTGAACCCGAGCTCCTTCTCGACCTCCACCTCAACCCAGAGGCCCTGGCAGTCGAACCCGTTCTGGTTACGGACCTCGTAGCCCCGCATGAAACGGTACCTGGCGAACAGGTCCTTGTAGGTCCTGCCCCACGCGTGGTGTACGCCCATGGGGTTGTTCGCCGTGATGGGGCCGTCGATGAAGCTCCAGCTTGGCCTGTCCTCTTTCTCCTGGATCTCTACTCGTTTCCAGTAAGCGTTTGTCTTCGTCCAGTAGTCCTGGACCTCGTGCTCTAGTTTCGGTATGTCAACTTTGCTGTCAAGCGGCTTGTAGCTCATGGAAGCCCTCCTAAAATGAAATTTACGGCCTTGGATGTGTCAAATCGGTGTAGATCAACGAATTTTACAGTCACCGGACACCAAGGCACCAGCAAATTGTCACTGTTCAAAGCATAAAAATGTGTTGGGTGATAACGGTGGGCCGTAAATTCTAGGAAAAAAATACTTGTACAGTAAACAGATGGGTTCGGAGCTTGAGCCCCTTGACAGCCCAAAAAACCGCAGGAGGGATAACATCTACTGTATTATTGGGGTATTGGCCCTGGCGGTCACCGCGTTCTTTGAGAGGGACATAACCAACTACGAGGATGTGGCGCAGGGGGCGATAGTTTTCAGCGCACTGATGATGGGAAGCGTCTTCAGGTTCTACATCAGAGGCAGGGGCGGCATAGGGTACCCCATCGGGTAGTCGCCTTTTCAACAGGTCATCCGTTGTTGAATCGATAATAAACGCTATTTCATTGACCCCCTCTGAACAGCACCCATTTATTAAGCGTTAATATTTAACATCATAGGAGAGTAAAACATGTCTGAAGTGTATTTGAGGGCGCTCGCTGAAGAGCTATCCAACGCGCTTTCATCTGAGAGCGTGATAGGCGAACCCATAATCCAGGACGACAAGGTGTTGATACCCGTCACAAAGCTGGGCTTCGCCCTTGGCTCCGGTAGCGGAAAGAGCTCAAGCAGGGAGATGGGGGAGAAGGGACGGGCGGTGGTGGCGGCGGAGGGATCGCGCCCATCGCGGTCATAGTGGTGTACAAAAACATATCTGGGCCGGAGGGGGTCCAGGTGCTCCCATTAAACATCCCGAGCAAGCTGCCTGAAGTCATCGAGAAGGCCATTGAGTCCCTCATAAAAATGAAAGAAAAGAAGATGCTTCATGTAACGGAGATGGAGGAAGAGCAGGAAGAGGAACCGGCAGAGCAGACTTGATGAGAAAACATGAGCATCCACATTCTTCTCCGATCCCTGTTTTATTTACTATCAATCATCCTCGCAATACCGTTCCTGGTCACGGTATTCCCGCTTGATGTCTCGTTCCTATCCAACGTTGACGGGTTTTACTATGACGCCACGGTGGGCATCAGCGTCCTCCTGGGCCTGTTAAACGGCTCCACTGACATACACCCCGAGGGAGGCTCGTTCAAATTATCAGTCCTCTCGTACCCCGTTTACTCGTCCAGCTGGGCCGGTGAGAAGAGTGAGCCAGACGAAAAGCCCGTTGATAAACCTCGAAAAAGGAGAAGAGGAAACCCCAGAGCACTGGCCAAGCCGGTAAAGAGACTGATTGATTCCTCGATACGCATAATCAAAGTCAGGAAACTCGATGTAAGCCTGACCGCCGGCTTGTCTGACCCGTATGCCTCGGGCATGATTTTTGGGGCCGCGTTCCCGTGCATCGAGATGATGAGGATATATTACCCCAAGCTATCAATCTCCCTCACCCTC
>CAYLJH010000014.1:12554-18656 GCA_964383685.1 uncultured Candidatus Bathyarchaeia archaeon
CTTTGTGGAGGAGAGGTTCGAGTCAAGGGCGAGCGGGGGCATCAGCATGAGAATGATACTGTTCCTCGTACCCGTGCTGCGTTTCTTCCTGAGCAAGGGTTTCCGGAGGTACAGGAAAAAAGGCAGCGTGTGGAGGGACAAGAAATGAAAAACTCGAAAATAATCGACGGAAAACCAATCAAGGTCGGTGAAAGAACCTTGATCCCCACAATCGAGATATCAACGTTTTCCAGGAACATCAATGCAGAACACAAGAGCGGAGGAGTGGTGATAACCGGAGTAACAATTACTCCAGTCTCAATTAGGGTGATTGAGGACAAAAAAGAGTGGGTCTTGGATATCTAACGCATACATTAAAACCTGATCGGGTATAACGGCGCATATCCTCCATTCGATAATGTTAATTATCCAACATTCTCTTTCAACTCGGTTAATATCATGAAGAATGAAAGAGAGCTACTGATGATCCCAGGGCCCACCATCGTATCACCGAGGGTCCTGAGGGCACTAGCCAAGCCCGTGCTAAGCCATGTCAGCGGGGAGTTCGTTGACGGCTACGCCGAGGCACTTGCACTTCAAAAGAAACTATTCGGCACCGAGGGAACGCCATTCCTGCTATCGGGCAGCGGTACCCTGGGCATGGAGGCCGCCATCGCCAACCTCATGGAGAGGGGCGAAAAGGTACTCTGCGTCGAGAACGGGTTCTTCGGCGAGAAATGGGAGGAGATCGTGGAGACACACGGAGGAGTCGTTGACAGGCTCAGGTATGACTGGGGCGAGGTCGTTGACCCCAAGGAGGTAAAGGACAAGCTGGAGAGCGACAACTACAAACTCTTCACCGTGGAGCACGTAGACACATCAACAGGCATCGCCAACCCCATCAAGGAGATCGGGGAAGCCACCAAGGACAACGACGCCCTATACGTCGTTGACAGCGTCTGCGGGGCAGGCGGCATGCCACTCAAGATGGACGAGTGGAACATCGACTATGCGCTCACTGGAAGCCAGAAGGCACTGGGGGCCCCACCGGGCATCAGCAACTTCTGCCTAAACGACAGGGCATGGGCGGCCGTAGAGGCCAGGAAGACCGTTCCAAGCGACTACTATGTCAACCTCAAGAGATGGAAGCCAATCATGGACAGCCCAAGGGGCTACTTCGCAACACCGGCCACGGGCCTGGTCATGGGGATGCTGGAGGCGCTCCGCATCGTCGACGAGGAGGGGCTTGAGACACGGTGGAAGAGGCACGAACTGTACGCCGACGCGTTCCAGGCAGGAATCAAGGGACTTGGCTTCGAGAGCTACCCCGCGGAGGGATACAACGCCCACACGCTGAGCGTACCCAAGATACCCGAGGGCGTGGACGACGCCGAGATGAGGGGCATCATGTACAACAAGTACAGGGTCATCATCGCCGGCGGGCTGGGCAGGCTAGGCGGCAAGACCGTCAGGGTCGGCCATATGGGTAACGACACAAAGAATGACCTCGTCGCCACGATGGCTGCAATGGAGGGAGCACTGGCCGAGATGGGCCACGTTGACGACCCAGGCAAGGCAGTCGGCGAGATGATGAAAGTCTTCATCAAATCCTAAGGTTATATCCTTATTTTTTAAAATCCTTTTTTCTAATACAATGAAACCGAAGCCTACTATCAGTGGCACCACGTATTCCTTTTGGTTAAACAGACCTTGGTTAAAATGGACGATATATGTTCTATTGATTATTGATTTGATGATGATTTGTATAAATTATGAGTGCCCCGCAATCTATATTCAATTCATTATGCGGTGGGTTCGACTGTAATTCGGGGGGTGGGGTGCCCACGCCAATGGTGATATCACCACATCATTATTTCTCATCTCATTTCCATTAAATGATGAATGCGATGGTCTACCGCATAGGCGAGAAAACCTAGTGTACATCACCTAATCGATGATTTTATCATCACCTCCTCGGATGGACGCCACAAAATACCAAACAGGCTCTATGACACCGGAACCTAATCATGGTTAGACGCAAATCAAATCCATAAATACGGTTATTTTATTTACCTTACAGGTTAAATAATGCGCGCGAACTGGTTAGCATTAGGAGAAAACAACTATGAAAATAACCTATGAATATTCAAAAGTCACTAAAAAGGAAGATGTTGAAGTATTCAGACCTTTGGTGGACCAGTTATTCAAACTGCAAGCGGAACGCGCTGATAAAAAATGGAAAAATATCCTATCGTCTATGACAATCGAATCACGCCTGTTCCCCGACTTTGAAGCCGAGGTATTTCCATATGCGGATACACAACTCATCATGGTCATGGACGAGGACATCAATCGATATGTCGGATTTGCCTATTCAGCGATGGGAAGAGACCAAAAAGGCAATTTGAAGCTGTTCTACTTAGAAGAGGCCTATCGGGGCAAGGGAGTCGGCAGCAAATTGTTCGAAGATGCGATGGCATTCATTGAAGCCCACCAACCAGAGGAAATCCTGATTTACGTTTCTAACGGCAATGAGCAAGGCCTCAATTTTTATACGAGCAAAGGTTTCAGGTATAAATCAATGGTTTTTGATGGCATGGTCACAGAATTGACCAACCTCAAATAAAATCACTTATTGTGCGTGCTATTTCGTGACTGAGGATGCTACGTTTGAGGCTATGTATTTGATGTCTCGCACTGAAGATTTAGTCTCAGACCCAGTGTATGAAGGGAAGGCTATACGTGGCTTGAAGGAGCTTTCTCAAAGTGGGCGTTTTGAGGAGGGAAGCAAAGTATTGTTGATGCACATCGGTGGTTCTCCTGGGTTCATGCTTATGCGAACAGGTACAAACCAATAGAACTGAAGAAACTTCCTTTCTAACCATAGAGCGAAAGTCAATCCATGTTTCATCGGGTTGGGGATCAACCCCCCGTACTTTAAATCCCCTAGTTGGGTTCGAACCCACGGAGGACTGTTGACATCAACTGCTAACCTCCCCATTTTTATCGATGATTTTATCCTCACTTCAAAGGTTTCATCAAATCCTAATTTTATCCATTTTTTCATATTTTTTTCATGTTTATTGCATTATATTCTGTTCTGTTTTTCGATATATTTGGACAAAAACACGTTATCCGGTTTCAGAGATGCAAACGAGGATGGCTGTCCTTGCTCAGTGATAATTCTGGTGAATGGATTGAACTACGGTGAGAAAAGACCTCGGGTGAAAGGTGTCACCAGGAAGAAGCCTGATGAGGGGACATCAGTTAGAAATAAAAAATATCTTACATCCAATCGGGAGCTATCTGAATTGTCAAGGGAAACTAAAAGACGGGGGGAGTACCCCAGAAAACCCAGGGACCTGGGGATACTCCACATCTGGCCAAAGATCGTGGAGTACGTTGGTCTCAGTGAGTACGAGTCAAAGGTCTACCTGAGCCTCGTGAAGCTGGGGACTGCCGGTGCTAGAAAACTCAGCCTCAACTGTGACGTGCCCAGGACCAAGGTCTACGGGACGCTGAAAAAACTCATCGAGTATGAACTGGTGCTTGAGATCCCGGGTGTGCCGAAGCTTTTCGCGGCCAGCAACCCACGGGACAGCTTCAACACGCTGCTCAACATCACGAAGGAAAAGTCGGATGATTTCATAAAGATCATCGAGGAACTGGAGGACCTGCACAGCCTGAACAGGGAAACTGGGGGACCAGAAAAGAAGCTCATGTGGTACCTCGGGCCGGAGGAGGACATCAGGTCAAAGTGCAGGGAGCTGATCCGACAGTCAGAGAACGAGATGAGCGTCATCACCACGGAGGACGGGCTTGAGATCATCTTCAACTGCGCCCACAAGCTACTGGACGAGGTGCAGGCCAACGGCGTCGAGATAAAGCTGTACAGCCCCCTTGACCCGAGGAGCAACCCGCTGGCCAGGGAGCTGAGCTATATATTCCAGGTCAAGAAGGTGCCGGTGAAGACCCCCATACTGTTCATCAACAGCGACAACAAGAGGTTCCTGCTTGCCAAGTTAGCATCGCGCGGAAGCGAGAGGCCATTCGAGGCCGCCATCTTCACGGAGGATGACGACCTGCTGAACCTAATCCACCTGCTGCTGGTAAACAGCAACAAGGCGCTGCTGATGCAGGCGTTTCCTACTTAAAGCGTGGTTAATGTAAATTGAGTTAATATGCGCTAAAAGTTGTTTGTGGGGTTAAATCTATTTCTTCCACGCGCGAGGTAAATGGTACAACAAACACTAAAACCGTGGTAAATGAGATTCTTTGATTTGATCAGTCACAAGTTTTTTAGATTCTGTTACCGATGGAAGTTTAACTAATAATAGGTCTCGTAAAATGACTGAGAATAAAGTATTGATCGATTTCGAATTTGCTGTACAAGGTTTAGATACTGAAATACTTTGGGTCAAAACTCGAAAGTGGATAAATCGAAACTTTTGGAAAATAAAAGAGCACAATAACGATTATTTGATTTTTGAGCATTATCCAAGGGATGGTAGGAATTTATTCCCTGACGATTCATTGATTGAAATGAAAAAAAGTTCAGAAGTAACTACGATTAGATTTTTAGTTCCTAAAAGGATGAGGAACCAAGCAAGTGAGGAAAGTTATAAGGAATCGATAGCCAATTACATTCAGTTTCTTCAGGTTGATTTATCGATTATTAATTGGCAAGGTCTTCTTACAAAAAATGACATAGAATCGGTGGTACGAGAAAAACTATCAGGTCTCTCGATTTGTTTGTTTCCAGTGTTTTTCTTTGCATACGTAGCTTACTACACCAAAAATATCCTTCCGTTGTTTTTCGGATTATTATTATTAATTCGTGCAATTCTCTTCCTCAGAGACATATTATCTCTATTGAAACTCGAAAAATTACTTGTACTTTCTTAGTACCTAGCTCTGTCAAACTGGTACAACAAACACTAAAACCGTTGCAAAAGGGATTCTGGCGGGTTTAAAGGTTGATTAATTGTGTAGCCTTCAACTGTTCAAAGCGCGTCTGTACATCAAGTGTCCCAGTATGCCTAATGGCACGCGCGCGTTAAGTCAAATCTGAAAAGGTCCATAGATTTGGTTTCAGCCCTAGGCTCTTATCAATAATTCTCATTTTAATTCTTGCTCTGAAGAGATAGAGAACGGCAAGAGAGACACTGATTAATAGGATGGGTAAGGGTGAAAGGAGCTTTACCGAACCCAGCCATATCATTATGATAACAATTAATATAATGAAAACGTTGAGCAGAATAAAGTTATCTACAATGTCCATATTGTTTAGTTAAACCTCTTTTTTATAATTTTTTCCAGCTATTAAGGGGGTGTTCGCGTTCAATACATAAGCCTTCTGATAACTCTAGTCCCTGACTAAAAGATCATAATCAATCAAGATTTTATAGATATTTGTAACGGATTCATAGACCATTTCCTTAGTTTTAGCCCCAGTACAGACAATCTTACCTGACGCAAAGAGAAGAAGAACAGTCTTAGGAACCGGCATCCTGTAAATAAGCCCAGGAAACTGCTCTGGCTCATACATCGCGTTATCCAGGACATCAGCGGCGGCCTCCAAGTCGATGGCCCCGTGAAGATTCGCACTTGCTACCATGTTCTGAATCACAATCTTAGGTTTACCCAGAACGATGATTCCTTTACTGCGTAACTCACGAATAACCTCATGAACTGCTCTGCGGGCCATCTTCCCTGACTTTGCCCCGGTGCAGACCATCTTTCCTGTACTGAAAATTAACGTGGTCGTCTTCGGCCTATTGAGCCTGAACACCAAACCGGGAAACACCTTTGGCCTGTACTCGACATTCCTGAACATCTTCAAAATAGCAATCAGATCAAAACTCTGGTCGAGGCTCGCAGTCGCTACAACATTCGATATACTGATGTTCAAATAATCGGAATTAACCATCGGTTCCAATGTCAATAATTATATTCCCCCTGTGTGTCCAAACATCGTTTCCTCATAGTGAACCTTTTTTCAACGTGATCACCCATACCGTAATGCCTCCACAGGATTCAATTTTGCAGCGTTCCACGCTGGCCCAGTCCCAGCTATGAACGAAGTAAACACCGCAAAAAAAACGACCCCAAATATAAGCACAG
>CAYLJH010000015.1:0-18061 GCA_964383685.1 uncultured Candidatus Bathyarchaeia archaeon
GGACGCGTGGAACGGGTTGGGGGACGCTGGAAAAGAAGAAGTGTTACAAAAGTTAACCAGCATGAGCATCAGGCAATTGAAGGAATACTTTCCAAATCAAATCAAGGCATTGGAACTGTTTCTCCAAGAAATTCAAAACTAATGCCTTAATTCCCTTCACAAAAGCCAAGTTTTAATCTTCGTGCGTCGAAATCAAGGTGAAAGCTATGCCCACTGTAAGCGAGCTCGGTGAACGCAGCCTTATCGAGTTATTCATGAAGCACCTCACGCCCATGCCAGGTATGCCCATCCCCTTCTGGGACGACGCATCAGCCATAAACATCGGGGGCGGCAGGGCAGTCGTGGTCAACACCGATATGCTGGTGTGGGAGACGGATATCCCGAAGGGGATGACCCCGTTCCAGGCGGCAAGGAAGGCCGTGGTCATGAACATCAGCGACCTGGCTGCAAAGGGCGTCAAGCCCATTGCGTTCATGCCCAGCCTCGCGATCCCCCGCGATTACAGCGTCGGGGACGCCGAGGAGCTGGTAAAGGGCTTCGAGTCCGGGGCACGGATGTATGACTCCTACGTGGTGGGCGGTGACACAAACGAGGCGTGCGACGTCATCATCTCGGGGCTTGCACTGGGCATAACCGAGACTGAGAAGATTATGAAGCGCGATAACGGCGTCAAGCCGGGGCACAAGCTGGCGGTGACAGGAAACTTCGGTTTGACATCAGCGGGTTTCAAGCACCTCCTGGAAGGAACGCCGTTGCCTGAGGCACTCAATGAAACAATCCTGAACTCCATCTATCTGCCCGAGGCGCGGGTCAAGGAGGGGCTTGCCCTCGCCGAAACCGGGTGCGTCACCAGCTGCATGGACTCCAGCGACGGGCTCAGCGTCAGCCTCTACGACCTGAGGAGGAGCAGCGGGTACGGGTTCACGTTAAACCACATTCCAGTTCATCACACCGCGGAGAAGTTCGCGGTATACAACGACCTGGACTCCAATGAGCTGGCCCTGTTCGGGGGCGAGGAGTACGAGCTGGTGTTCACGTACTCACCGAGGAACCGCAGGAAGGTCGCTCAGGCCCTTGAGGACGTGGGATGCGATATGATAATCATCGGCACCGTCACGGAGGGCGAGGACATCGTTTACGAGCGAGAGGGAAAGGTTATCCCCGTCGTAAAGGGCGGCTGGGACCACTTCCACGCCTGACGCGGCTCAAAGGTTTATTTTACCCGTGGGCGTTACTCTAGTCATGGAGCGCAGACTTCCCGTCTCAAAACCACTTCTATTAGTCATAATTGGCCTGATAATAGGGCTCAGCCTTGGCCTGGGATCAGGTTACGCGGTATTCTACCCCAACTTGGTCAACGAGAGGAGCAGGACCATCGAGGGCCAGGTTATGGATGTCGAGGAGGACGTCGGTGAACTGGGCGTCAGGATTGACTCCCTGAACCGGAGCATGGCTGCCATAGGCGACAGCCTTGAGGGCATACTAGCACTGACCGACATCATCGACGGGATATCCAGTAGGGTGACCACTATAGAGAACGGGCAGGTCACGCTGAACAGCGAGCTGGATGATATCGAGGGCATCTTTAACCTGCTTAACGAGGACTTTTTGAACCTTGACGAAGACTGGGATGGGGTCGTCAACGAGTTCGCTGACCTTGTAGCTGCTTACAACTCCACGAACATTGAACTCCAAGCGGCTCAAGCGTTGGTCAGGGAGAACGATGGGATAAGGATTTTCACTGCCTATATGGCAAACCCATCTGACTTTTTCAAGGAAGCAATAAACGACGAGATTTACGCCCTTCTGGTGCACGAGAGCCAGGTTTTCTCTGACTGGGCCACACTGGTTGGCTTGGACTCTGCGAATATCATTCTGCTTCAAGACGTCGACACGCTAATTGGGACCTTGGTGTGGAACCCGACGAACAACACTGAGATCGGTGATAACAGCTATCAGGTGAAACTTGAGACTTACTTCCCGTTCGAGTTCTCCCCCGCTAGCGTGAGTTTTAACAAGGTACGTATCGAGGTGAGGGCCACGATTAACCTTGAGACCGAGGCAATTACACTTGTACAGGTAGGCACAGTGGAAGTTGTTTGATTGGCGCCGCCGTTCGGAATCGAACCGAAGACCAACTGCTTAACAGGCAGACGCTCTACCGAGCTGAGCTACGGCGGCTCGCGCTTTCCCAAATAAGGTCTAAACAATATTAAACTTTGCTCCGCCGGTAAACCCGCGGCAAAACTGATGTATTAAACAGGCTATTCTAACCCATGAAACTCGACCTCGGAGACGTTTTCGACCCAAGCGAGATCTGGGCCGCCCGTAACAGGATCAAACAGCACATCTACAGGACACCCCTGGTCTTCAGCGACTCGCTGAGCAAGCTAACGGGGAGCGAGATATACATTAAACCCGAGTGCTGGCAGAGATGCGGCTGCTTCAAGGTACGCGGAGCGGTGAGCCATGTCTCATCACTGACCCAGGCTGAGCTTGACAAGGGCCTGGTGACGGCATCCAGTGGAAACCATGCGCTGGCCGTTGCCTTCGCGTCAACACTGTTCGGGAGGCCGCCGACGAGGATCTATGTACCGGAGGGTGCTGACCCAGCCAAGGTCAAGCGGATCATGGAGTGGGAGCCGGAGCTAATCTACCATGGCAGCAGCTTCTTCGACGCCTACAAGGAGTCCAGGCGGTACGAGGAGGAGACGGGCGCGATCTTCGTCCACAGCCACGGCGACCGGCGGGTGATTGCGGGTCAGGGTACCATCGGCCTTGAGGTCATGGAGGATCTGCCTGATGTTGACACGATCATCGTGCCCATCGGGGGAGGCGGGTTGATCTCGGGGATATCAGTGGCGGCAAAGACCATCTCCGACGGCGTCAGGATCGTGGGTGTGGAGCCATCAGCCGCCCCTGGCGCGTACACCTCGCTCAGGGACGGGGTGGCACACGAGGAGATCGAGATAGAGGAAAGCATAGCCGACGGCCTTCTGGGTGGGTTCGGCAGCCTGCCGTTCCAGATATGCAGCAGGACGGTTGACGAGACCCACCTGGTGGAGGACTCGGAGATCATTGAGGCAATGAGGGCGTTCCAGACTGAGGAGCAGCTGATGGTGGAGGCCGCGTCATCGGTGGGGCTCGCAGGTTTGATGACGGGGAAGGTGGAGGCGAAGGGCGAGAAGGTGGTTCTCATCGTCACAAGCAGGAACATCGACGCCGCCAGGTACAACCAGCTAATCGCCTAGGTTATCTTATTTCCCTGAACCACCTATCAACCCCCATGAGCCGCGACTACAGCAGGAAATCAAGCAAGGAGTTCAGCAGGATCGCCTCCCAGTACGACAGGGGGCGTAAGGGCGAGGACATTGAGCTGTGGGGCAACGAGACAAAGCGACTTGCGAACCTTGAGGAGGAGGACGTTGTCCTTGACCTGGGCTGCGGCACTGGGCTCTACACCGTAGGAATAGGACGTGAGTCGGACGCCTTGATGCTGGGGATGGACCCCGCCGTGGGCATGCTTGGCCAGGCGCGTGAGAAATCACGGGATGTCCACTGGTTCAACGGGATCGGTGAGTGGCTGCCCGTCAGGGATGGGCTCCTAGACTGCATCTTCAGCAGCCAGGTGTGGCACCACATCCAGGACAGGCAGGGGATAGCGGATGAGTGCGGAAGGGCGTTGAAGGCTGATGGGACAGTCGTCATCAGGACCATCGGCCACAGGCAATTACATCAGAAAGTGGTGTTCAAGTACTTCCCCGAGATCAAGCGGAACCAGCTTGACGTTTACCCCAGTAACAAGGAGTTCTCGGAGTATTTCATCAACGCTGGGTTCAGGGACGTGGAGTTCCACGAGTACAGCGAGGAGCGGTACCAATCAGTGGAGGAGTTCATCGAGATCTCCACCAAGAAGCTGTGGAGCATGTTCAGGCCGATTACAGATGAAGGGTTAGCAAAAGGGGTCGCTGACCTCAAGCAGTACTATAAGGACAGCAACGGTGCTCCTGTGAGAAACGACGAGATGATAACTCTCGTGGTCCCCAAAAAGTAACTCAACCTATTCTTGATTCATTTATCTCGTTCAAATTCAGTTATGACTGAGAGAAGTGATTGCGGATTGGTTGAATCCTTTGACTATAAGCCAAACGGCGTAGACCATTTCCTGCAAGGCTATTGGGACAAAAAACAGGACTCCCCAAGGCATGCCAGGTAGCAATCCGAACAGGTTAAACACCCCTTCAACCAGATGCAGCAAGCCTCCAACAAATCCCCAGCCTGATAGCCATCGAGGAACAAGACTTGATTTGTAGAGCAGGTAGTTCAAGATCAGGGCAGATATGCTAAAAATGATTACCAGAACAGGGTCCACCCAGCTACCTACTGCCAGCAATAACGTGCCTAATGTTTGATAATGAGAGGCATCCGGGGCTCCTGCTAGTACGAATTCCCGGCTCAGGGTCAACAGTGATAGCCAGCTGATTACAGTGATAATATATGTGGCTACCTCAAGAACCCTGAAAACTACGTATCCAAGGGCCAGGGATTCGTTTACCTTTTTCAAGATTGGAAACAGGAACACTGGAACTGGGGCGAGTGCAATTCCCATAATTAACACACAGAGTGCCCCTACTATGATCAGGTTTCCATTTGCTGAGATGTTTACAAGATAATCTGGGTCATCCATGGATGGTGCGCCGACAAAACTAGATATGCCCGCAATTGTCCCAATAATGAATAGGATACCGACAATTCTCGCGGTGTTTCTAGGACTCATTTTTCGTTACCCCTAGACCCACTTGGTGTCTGGGTCTTTTTCCCCATCTTATCTTCTCCAGTTGAAGACGCCAGGTTGCAAGCCTTGATGATTACTTGGTTCTCATGCACGTTCTGATTTGTATCAGGTTTCAATTCAATCAGGACAAGAGGTCCAAAGAATCTATATGAGGCAATTTAACGCTCGATTAGGAAAAATCACACTTGAGCGTTAGAGACTCTTAACCCATTTACCGGTCCTCATTCCATCAGTGAAACAGATTGACGCAGAACCGAATCAAAGAATCTCTGGAACAGCATCGTGACCTCCAATACCGCTTTGCACACAACCAATCAAGGGAGTAAATGGTATGACCATTGAACGCCACTCCTTCTCTGTAGAAATGGCCTCCAAAGAGCACTTGAACAGGGTCTCTATCAGTAACGATCTAAACGGGGAAGTCGTGTTTGAGGGAGAGCTCGGGGGGCTTGTCCGAATCGAGTTAATCGAAGGAATTTTACTCAAAATCACGGGAGACAACGGGGTAATACGCATCGATTTAACGGAAAAAGAGCTAACCGACGCACTATCAAAAAAGAGCTAACTTTCCTTCCCTCTTTGAATTCTTTTAATACTCAAGCATCCAACAATACTCATCCCTGAGGTATAGGAATGGAGGCTCTTTGTGACCTATTATTCGAGTTATCAAACGACGACAGGCTCTCTATCATGTTTGAACTCAAAAAAGGGCCGCTAAAATTGTCAAATATCTCCAAAGTCCTCGATTTTACTCCACAATCCACCTCTAGAAACCTTACACGACTTGTCGAGGTTGGGCTCATCAGAAGAAACGATGCCTCGGATTACATCTTGACACCTTACGGTGCCTCATCTCTGAAACAACTTGAATCGTTCCTTTTCCTCTCCGAGAACAAAGAATACATGAGCACTCACTGGACAGACAAACTGCCCTCCGAGTTCCAAGCAAGGCTCGGAGACCTGAGGAACTGTGAACGAATTGATGAACCCCTGGACATGATTTCAAATATGGAACGGGTCTTCGGTGAGACCAAAGTGTGGTTCAAATACATGACTCCAGTCAGGTTTGCAAGTCATAATTCTCTAAAATTTGCTATAGACCTGCTTGATACCGGCGCTACGATTCGTGGATTAGAGCCATTGGGGTATGAGCCTTCAGCCAAGTCCCTGGCGCTAACCCCCAAAAAGGACCTAGAAGACATGAAGGCCCACTGGGTAGAAGGAAACTTGGAGTACAGGTATCTTGATGAGATAGACCTCAAGGTCTACATGACTGAGAAAGAAGTCTCATTGCTGGCCTTTCCAAAGATTGATGGCGAGGTGGACATGTTTGGTTTCACTTCCTCGGACCCTAAATTTCATCGTTGGTGCTCAGATCTATTTGATTATTACTGGGCAAGAAGTAAGACGAAGCCCACTTCGTGGCTCCTGAAAGCCCTTGAAAAGTAGATACAGGTAACAACTCCATTGAAGGGGACCCTCATAGCTCAGTGTTTATGCGTTTGAGCCATTGTTTCCTTCTAGTTTTGATGCAGATAGAACTCGCTTGTGAGTCTGAAGGATTCCATAGCATGGAGTGATTCTAACCGCCTATAAAATCGTTAATAACCGCGGTTTCCTACCATTTTTTGATTGTTATGGACCCAATAATGCTGAGCGAGCTGAACCAGCAGATACAGGAAGAGACCTACAGCGGATACATTTACCTCTCAATGGCCGCCGACCTTGAGGCCAAGGGATACAAGGGTATGGCCACGTGGATGCAGGTGCAGGCACGTGAGGAGAAGGTGCACGCCGATATATTCCTCAACTATATCCTTGAGAGGGGCCAGAGGGTGGAGCTGGAGGCAATCCAGAAGCCGCCGTCGAGCTGGGAGAGCCCCCTCACGGTGTTCAGGACCGCCTACGAGCACGAGGTGTATATCAGCGGCAGGATCGACCACATGGTAAAGGTGGCAAGGGACCTCAACGACAACGCCACGTACAACATGCTCCAGTGGTTCGTGGAGGAGCAGGTGGAGGAGGAGGCCAACACCAGCGATGGCGTGCTCCAGCTTGAGATAGCCGGGGACCAGGCACAGGCCGTGCTCATGATTGACAGGGAGATGGGGGCAAGGGTCTTCAGCGTCCCCGCATCGGTGGTGTACTACCCTAAACCGGGCCAGTCAACGGGTCCATAGCCCTTTTTCTTCAAACCTCTGCACTGATTCAGTACAGCGCGGATCTGTCTGTTTGATTGATCACTTTTCCACGTGTTTTGAGCCGTGTTATAAGTTCGTTGACATCACTCTCTAACCATGAGCGATGATTCAGTAGAGTCCATGCTGCCCAGGCTGCTTGAGTTCAGGCGTGAACGGGAGTGGGAGCAGTTCCACCTGCCCAAGGAGCTTGCCACTGCCCTGAGCATCGAGGCCGGGGAGCTTCTTGAGCTGTTCCTGTGGAGGGAGCACGAGACCCACGATGAGGTCAAGTCCGATCCGGAGAGGATGGAGAGGATACGCGAGGAGGTGGCCGATGTGCTCATCTACCTCATGTTCCTGAGCCATGACCTTGGCATAGATCTCCCAGCGGCCATCGCGTCTAAGCTGGCCAAGAATCAGGAAAAGTACCCCGAGTCGAAATACTGGGGCAGGTTCAGCCTGCCATAGATCAGGCGTTTTTCAAACTTCTTTTATCCGGCCAGACAGGTGTCTCATCAACACGGTGACCAAAATGATCGCGGATGTTAACAGGATAATCGACGAGAACAGGGAGAGCTATATCAACTGGCTCGGTGAACTGGTCAGGCATTACCCGGACGGGGAGGAAGCGTTCCAGCGGATGATAGCCGACAGGCTCGTTGAGCTGGGCTGCGAGGTCCACGTCAAGAAGCTGCTGCCGGTGGACGTGCAGCTGAAGAAGGAGTTCGCCGTCGAGGAGGCCATCGATATGACTGATAGGACCCACGTCATCGGCGTCTACAGGGGCACAGGCGGCGGCAGGAGCCTCATGCTCATCACCCACCCGGACGGCGACCCCATAAAGACCGATGCATGGGAGAAGGAGCCCCACACCGGCCAGATCATAGGCAACAAGATGTACGGCTGGGCAGTGGCCGACGACAGCGCCGGCATCGGGATGATGACCGAGGCCGTTGATGCGCTCATCAAGGCAGGCCACAGGCCAAAGGGCGATGTCTACCTCATGAGCGCCACTGCCAAGAGGAACGCCTGGGGCATCGCTGCCCTTCTCATGGACGGCTACAGGGCTGACGCGGCGCTTTACCTGCACCCCGGCGAGTCCGAGCTGGGCATGAAGGAGGTCAAGACACTGACATCTGGGCTGCTAAAGTTCAGGATCAAGGTAAAGGGCACGAGGCCGCCCAAGACCGAGTTCGTACAGGTCACGTTCCACCACCTGGGGGTGAGTCCCATCGACAAGGCCATGTACGTCATCGGCGAGATGAAGAAGTTCGACGAGGTGCGCAGGGAGAGGATAATCTACCCGCCGCTGAACGATTACATCGGCAGGGGCACCCAGATGCTGGTCACTTACATCGAGTCAGGGAAGAAGGATATCCTCACCGATATGCCGCCTGATTGCGTCATCGGGTTCGGGCTAACGTTCCCGCCGCCGGAGGATATCGACGAGATCGTCAAGGAGGTGGAGGCAGAGGTCAAGAGGATATCCGACTTGGACCCGTGGCTCAGGGACAACCCCCTGGTGCTTGAGTGGATACAGGGCACACAGGGAATTGAGGTGCCGCTGGACCACCCCATCGTGGTCACATCAATGGACGCCATCGAGGCCGTGACAGGTGAGAGGCCGTTCAGTAACCCCCTGTACTCCAAGAGCGATGTCAGGACCCCAATGCTGATCGCTGGCATACCAAACGTCGGTTACGGTCCCCTGGCGGGCGACCTAGCCACCATTGGCGGAAAGGACGAGTGGGTTGACCTTGATGACTATATCAGGGCCATCAAGGTAACCGCTAGAATAATCATGGAGTGGTGCGGCTAGAGCTTGATATCAGGGTCAGCCCTGACTAGCTCGATTATCTTCTCCGCTGACCACTTGACAAAGTCCTCGCAGTAGTAGATCCCCTTTGCTTTGTTCTCTTCGTGCTTCGCCTTGCCCTCCGGTGTCCTCGTGTCACATCCGAGCAGGTCAAAGCAGTTGATGTGGCCCCATTTTTCCTCGAAAGCCTTGAGGTAGACATGGGTCTTTGCCCTCATCACCTCGCGTATAGCTGTGTACTCTTCAGGTGACTCGTTGCCGTTGGTGCCCATGATCAGCCCATAGACCTGGCAGCCGCCGTTGACCGCGCCGCACAGGCTTCCCCACCCGGCTCCGCCTCCGCCGAGGTTGGAGTTGGCCCTCATGACTCCTTTTCCGAATCCCTCAAGTGGGATCTCGTCGTTGACGAACATTATGACGCTCTCGCTGCAGTTGAACCGCTTTCCGTCCTTCTCGTACATGCCCGTAAAGTACCCGCGCCTGTAGAAAATGCTATCGAAAACGGTGAGTTTTATCAAAGGGGACCGCTATGGAGTAGTGATTTCCATAATGTCCGATGTTGACTCCATAATTGAACAGCTATCCATCGAAGAGAAGGTCTCGCTATGCTCGGGTTTTGGCCCCTGGAGCACAAAGAAGATCGAGAGGCTGGGCGTTGAGCCTGTATTCATGAGCGACGGGCCCCACGGCCCCCGTTGGATGAAGACCCAGAGCTATACCCAGAGGTCCACTTGGGACATGAGCAGCCTAGCCTCGTTCACCACGAAATCGGGTTACCTGGACCTCCTCCACCCCGTCACTAACTTCCCTTCCCTGGCAACCCTGGGGTCAAGCTGGAACCGTGACCTGATGTACGAGGTCGGTAAGGCGATAGGCGAGGAGAGCAGGGAGCTTGGGATTGGCCTGTTGCTTGCACCAGGCGTCAACATCGTCAGGCATCCCCTATGCGGCAGGGCATACGAGTACTTCGGCGAGGACCCCGTGGTGGCCGGTGAGTTAGCCACTTCATACATCAACGGGGTTCAGAGCACGGGCGTCGGGGCCACCCTGAAGCACTATGTCTGCAACAACGCCGAGTACGAGCGGCTGAGCATGGACTCCATCGTCGAGGAGCGGGCGCTCAGGGAGATATACCTGGCCCCCTTCGAGAGGATCGTCAAGAAGGCGAACCCAGCGATGGTGATGCAGAGCTACAACAAGGTCAACGGAACCAGCACCGCCGAGAACAAGCTGCTCCTCACAGACATCCTGAAGGAGGAATGGGGATACGAGGGGGCCGTTATCAGCGACTGGTGGGCCATCAACGACAGGGTTGAGTCATTCAAGGCAGGGCTTGACCTGGAGATGCCCCAGAACCCTATCAACGACGAGCTGATGCTGGAGGCAGCGAAAAACGGGACCATCCCGGCTGAGCTGCTTGATGATTCATGCAGGAGGATACTGAGGCTTGCCCAACGCTACGCTAACTTGACGAAGGTTAAAGCGGACAAGGAAGAGCATCACAGGACGGCGGTCAAGGCGGCCGAGGAGTCAATCGTCCTGCTGAAGAATGAAGGTTTGCTCCCATTGAGCAAGGACGACAAGATAGCGGTCATCGGCTCGTTCGCCACAAAGCCCCGATATCAGGGGGTGGGGTGCTCGATAGTCAACCCGAGGAAGCTGCTCGTGCCGCTGGAGGAGATCAAGAGGCACGCCGAGCAGGTCGTGTATGCAGCGGGGTACGATTACGATCACGGGACAAGCGAGGAATTACTGGAAGAGGCACGCGAGGCCGCCGGAAAAGTTGACGCCGTCGTCCTGTTCGCTGGACTGCCCGAGGAGGTCGAGACCGAGACCCATGACAGGAGCGATTACAACATCCCTGAGTCACACATCAGGCTGATCGAGGCGGTCTCCGAGGTGAACCCCAACATCGTAGTTGTCCTTCAGAACGGCTCCGCCGTCGCGGTTGGCCCCTGGATGGGCAGCGTCGCGGGGATACTGGAGGCATGGCTGGGAGGAGAGGCAGGCGCATCAGCCATAGCCGACATCCTGTTCGGGGACGTCAACCCATCCGGTAAGCTGGCTGTATCGTTCCCCGAGAGGATCGAGGACATCCCAGGTTACCTGAACTTCCCAGGCGAGAACGGAAAGCACGTCTACTCAGAGGGAATCTTCGTCGGGTATCGGTACTACGAGAAGAAGGACATCAAGACCACGTTCCCATTCGGCTACGGGCTGAGCTACACCACGTTCCAGTACAGCGACATCAAGCTTGACAAGGACGCCATGACCAACGAGGACTCGCTGAAGGTGAGCCTCACCGTGACAAACACCGGTGACCGTGCGGGAAAGGAGACGGTCCAGCTTTACGTGAAGCCACTGGAGCCACGGCTCAAGAGGCCGGTAAAGGAGCTCAAGGAGTTCGCGAAGGTCTCGTTAAAGCCAGGGGAGTCAACGGTGATTGAGTTTGTCCTCGGTCCTCGTGATTTCTCGTACTACGACGATTACCACAATGAATGGGTGGTTGACAGCGGGGTCTACAAGATAAAGGTGGGCGCGTCATCAGCCGATATACGCCTCAGCGAGGGAGTGACCATGAACTCAAACCAGGTCGTGTTCACCCCGCTCACCGGGGAGAGCTACTGCTACAACCTCGTTGACAACCCGCATGCCCTCGCCGCGTTCAAGGACATCATGGTGAGGAACGGCCTCTGGGCAGAGGACCTCAGCGACGAGTTCGTCGAGGCGATTCGCCACAACTTCATACCCATCTTCAAGTCCATCACGAGGCAGACAGGCGGGAAGGTAAGGCGGGCGGAGTTCGACTCCTGGATGGAAGAGGTCAACAGCAAGACCCTGGAAGCCATGAAGAAGTAGAGCTTCATTTCTACTTTAGCTGGTTCTCTGACCAACAAAATCTCTTAACCGCCTCACATGGTCTATACGGTATGGAGCCAAGCGCGGCGAAGCAGATTCTAATTGACAGGGTAGAAGCGGACAAGGACATGCTCGTGGGTTTCCTCAGGGGTTTCCTGAGGGAGAAGAGCCCCAACCCGCCGGGGGACACCAGGGAGGCCACGAGGTACATCACGGATTTCCTTGAGGCGAAAGGAATATCGTTTGATGTGGTGGGGCCTGACCCAGAGAAGCCCAATGTCGTCAGCAGCTTCGATTCACCTGCCGAGGGAAAGAGGCTGATACTGAACGGCCACATTGATGTCTTCCCCGTCGGTGACAGCGAGGGCTGGAGCCAGGACCCGTGGGGCGGCGAGCTTGTTGACGGTAAAATCTACGGACGCGGGGCCTGCGACATGAAGGCGGGCACCACGGCCTCAATTTACACATACCTCGTCCTCCACGAGCTCAGGGAACAGCTCAAGGGAAGCGTAACGCTGACCGCCGTAAGCGACGAGGAGACAGGTGGCAGGCTTGGAGCCGGATGGCTCATTGAAAACGTCCCCGAGACGCTGGGCGATTGCTGCATCAACGGCGAGCCCAGCAGCCCCTACACCATCAGGTTCGGCGAGAAGGGCATCCTGTGGCTCAAGATGAGGGTCAAGTCAAAGGGGGGACACGGGGCGTACCCCCACCTGAGCGTCAACCCCATCAAGGTGGCATCAAAGCTCATCACCGATCTTGAGACGCTGAACGATATTCCGGTCCCGTACCCTGAAAACCTGAGGAAGGCCATCGACGAGGGCCACGATGCCGCCGAGAAGGCCCTGGGCGAGGGAGGTGCCGAGGTAATGGGCAGGCTCAGCGTCAACATCGGCACCATCGAGGGCGGCCTCAAGGTCAACGTGATCCCGAGAGAGTGCAGCTTCGAGGTTGACCTCCGGTTGCCACCCGGTCTGGGCAAGGAAGACGTTATGCCCCGCGTTGAGGAGATTGTGTCAAGGCACCCCGGTGCATCAGTGGAGGTCACGCGGTACGACGGCCCGCTCTGGAGCCCGCCTGACTCAGAGATGGCTTCGATAATGCGGGTGAACTCAAGGCTGCTGGGGATTGACCCGGTACCAATCGTGAGCCTCGGTGGCTCGGACCTGAAGTTCTGGAGGAGCAAGGGAATTCCCTCCTACTATTATGGCCCGATGAACCACGGGATGGGCACCGTGGACGAATACGTCGAGGTGGAGGAGTTCATCCACATCGTGAAGGTGCACCTCCTATCAGCGTACGAGTACTTGACGAGGTGAAAACGATGGGAAAAATAATCGACGTACACATACACCTGACCCCACACAGGTTCATCGAGGTCGCGTTAACCGGCAGGGACTGGCACGGCATGACGGCCGAGGACGGGGAGCTTGACAATCCCAAGAACCTCTGGACCACCGAGCGACGTATAGAGGAGATGGACAGGATCGGGCTTGACACCCAGATGGTCTCGCCCACCGACGTGTTCTACCAGTACAACCAGGAGCCGGAGGTCACCGCCGTGATCGCATCGGAGTGCAACGAGGAGATATCAGAGCTATCACGGGACCACCCTGACCGATTCATGGGGCTCGGGACGCTCCCCATGCAGGACATCCCACTTGCTTTAGCCGAGATGGAGAGGGGAATGAAGAAACTCGGGTTGAAGGGATTCATGATCGATGACCATGTCAACGGGTTGACGTATGATGACCCAGCCTTCGAGCCTTTCTGGGCTCTAGCCGAGAAACTTGGAGCATTCATCCTGGTACACCAGTACGGGCCAACCGTCACCGAGACAAGGACGAGAAAATACTTCCTGCACAACACCGTTGGCAACCTGGTGGACAGGACCTTGACCTACGGGTGCCTTGTGGGTGGAGGCGTAATGGACAGGCACCCTGACCTCAAGATATGTTTGGGGCATGCAGGTGGCTACGTGCCGTTCGCGGTTGACAGGATGGACAAGGGCTGGGAGATGTTCCCAAAGTACAGGGGGGAGGCGGAGAAGCCCCCGAGCACATATCTTGACAGGTTCTACTATGACACGACCACTTTCACTGACAGGAACTTGCGTTTCCTGGTTGACATGGTGGGGGCTGAACGGGTTGTCCTTGGCACTGACTGGCCCGCACCCATGGCTGTGGTTGACCCAGTGAACGTGATAAAGAACTCTGCTGTACTCGATGAGGTAGAGAAATCTGCTATCCTCTGGGGAAACATGGAAAAGATTCTCACCTAGATGAGCCCTCTTTTTGTGAGCACGTTCCTCACGAGGTCCTCGGAGTACTGTGTTGTGTAATATTTTTGTTTACTTCGCGAGTAATACAGTAACCCAAGCTTCCTCCACTTTACGGACTCCTTGGATGACACCATCTTGACGGGGGCACCTTCCAGTAATGCCTTTGTGAATATGATGAGATTCTCCACGATTATGTTGATGTCACTGATGACGTCCAGACTTTCAGCCACGCTCATCGCCTCTACCCTAGGCTGATGAAAATTGGTTATAAACCGTTTTTCAAGATTACACCCTAATTTGATCCAAATCTGATGCCTAATTATCTCCTGAAATCCCGGTGGCACCTATTCATTACGACGCGTGTGAAATGAAACCCCCGCAAGGTGATTAAATCTCTTATACCCAAAACAACAGGTATCCTGAGAAAGACCGTTGACCCGCATGATTGACAGATTGAGGAAGATCATACCCATTATCGCTATCCTGTTAATGCCTTTAACCGTCTACGCGGTTCTCGAGTCCGGGCAGGTTGCCGCATATTACGGCGAGGCATCAATCTCCGAGAACAATGACTGGAACATGTACAGGTACGATGTGCGTCACCAGGGGGTCGCGCCACCTGACTCCACCGTGGGCTCCGGTCTTGAGCCGGAGTGGAGGACCCGTAGGCTGAACTGGATGGAGTACGGCGCATCGAAATCATCGCCGGCGGTGGACGGGGAAAACCTGTACATCGGGCTTGATACATGGAGCCTGGTGGCGGTTGACCGCGTGACTGGCCTGATAAAGTGGAGGTTCACCACCCGCTTCTCCAAGAACGGTATCCACGGCTCACCCGCCATTGACCCGGACCGGGGGTTCGTGTACATCGGTGGGTACGATGGCAGGCTCTACGCGGTGGACCGCGAGACGGGGAAGCGCGTCTGGGGTACATCCCTTGGGGACTATATCGGCTCGTCACCGACACTTTACAACGAGACGGTTTACATCGGGGTTGAGATGAGGGAGCCGGCCGGTTACATCGTCGGGGTTGACGCTGATACAGGGGAGGAGGTCTTCAGGAGCGATAAGTTCGGGAACCACCCCCACAGCTCGCCCACCGTTGACCCGGATTCGGGGAGTATCCTCATCGGTGAGAACGACGGGTACCTCCACAGCTACTGGATGGGAAACCAGACAGAGCGGTGGAGGTTCAAGACGGGAGGGGACATCAAGTCTACGGCTTCGGTTAGCGAGGGCATTGTCTACATCACGTCGTGGGACGGGAGCCTCTACGCCATCAACATCACCACGGGGATTTCCAGGTGGTCGTTCAGTACCGGGACTTCCAGCATGTCGTCCCCAACGGTGGACGCGGAGTCCGGTATGGTCTTCTTCGGGAACCTCAAGGGGTTCGTTTACTCGGTAAACTCATCGAACGGTCATGAGGTCTGGAAGTTCAGGACAGGTGATTCAATCCTCTCTTCGCCGACACTGGTCAGGTCAACGGGCACGGTCATAATCGGCTCAAATGACGGGAATGTCTACCTGCTGGATGCCGCGAGTGGTGATTTGAAGCAGAAGATACCGCTTCTATCAGGGCTATCAGGCGTCCCCGTCGTTGTCGGTGACCATCTGTACGTCTTCGACCACCTTGGCTACCTGTACTCGTTCAGGTAGGTTGGGGGGCTGTCCTTTTCTATCGAGGTAAGTTATGTCTGTTCTTATTTTAATGGAAATATTTTATTCTGTGAAGAGGAGGGCCTTTGTTCCTGTTTAATTTTCCATCTCAATATAGATCAAATAACAATTTTTTCATATCGACCTATACAAAATTTCCGCTCAAATGGACAAAATATGTATCGAATCGATACTATTCATGGTTAATTCGATACTATTTTATATCGGTTTTTGACATGGTTTTCTGTGTCTATTATCGATCGAGTCATACATAACCGAATAATTGAAAAAAAGATAAGGTTAGAGGCAAAAAGACCTCTTCCGCCATCTTTTGTTAAAAGATTAAGAACAGAATTGATGATAGAATATACGTATGACTCGAATGCCATTGAAGGCAGTACATTAACGCTGAATGAAACACGATTGGTGATTGAAGAAGGGATAACGATTGGTAAAAAGCCGCTCAGTGATGTTCTGGGTGCAAAAAATCATCCTGACGCAATAGAGTTTATGGAAAAACTTGTTTATAGTTCAGAAGATATCACGGAAGAGAAAATACTCCATCTTCATGAGATAATATTAAACGGGATAGAACTGGATGCCGGCAAGTATCGTACAAGGGGGGTAATAATCAGTGGTGCTATGTTTACGCCGCCCAGAAGCAGCGAGGTACCAGGGCTAATCCATGAATTGATCAACTGGTTGAACAAGAACATAGATGAATACTCGCCAATCGAACTCGCGGCAAGATTCCACCATGATTTTGTCAAAATACATCCATTTTCCGAGGGAAATGGTAGAACTGCAAGACTCTTGCTAAACGTGATATTAATGAAAAACGGCTATCCCTTCTTGATAAACATCACAAACAAAGATCGGGCAAAATACTTGGCGGCATTACAGGAAGCAGATTTAGGAAATCTTGAGGCGTTTGTAAATTTTATTGCCCGAAGCTCGGAGAGAATATTAGATGTTTATTTAAATGCCCTTGATGAGCCTGAAATTTTAACATTAAAACAGGCCAGTGAGCAGAGCCCATATTCCGTGCATTATCTAAGCCTGTTGGCGAGGAGGGGAAGGATAGCCGCGTTTAAAAAAGGGAATAAATGGCGGATAACCAAAGATGAGCTAACAAAATATGTATCGGAGATGGAAGCGAAACATAACCCTGTAAAAAGAAAAGACCGGGCTTGACCCAACCAATCGATGAACCCGTTGTCCTATTCCTCCCTGAGGAGCCACCCCGGCTCCCTGTACTCGGGGTCCGGGTACTTGTAGAAGCCTTTCCCCGTCTTCATCCCAAGCTCGCCCCTGCTGATCCTGTCAAGCAGCCCCCCCGGCGGCATGTCCCTGACATCCCCTGATTCACCATAATAGACCATCTCGATGTCTCGCACCACGTCCAGCCCGACCCGGTCCATCAACCCGAACGGCCCCATCTCGGTGC
The DNA here is from genome assembly GCA_964383685.1 of uncultured Candidatus Bathyarchaeia archaeon. Lineage (GTDB taxonomy): Archaea > Thermoproteota > Bathyarchaeia > TCS64 > TCS64 > RBG-16-57-9. The sequence continues at coordinate 17,038 of CAYLJH010000015.1, forward strand.
CGTAGAGGCTCATCCACGCCCTGTCAACGTCCTGGAAAGAGGCAACGCCCTCGTCAAGCACGGTGAGGCACTCCTTCTTTATGGCCCGCCAGACCCTGTTGAAGATGAAACCGGTGCTCTCCTTGAGCACGACCAGTGGCTTGACGCCTATGCTGTAGCTGAACTCCTTGGCCGCCTCCATGGCCTCGTCGGTGGTGCTTGTCCCCCTCATGAGCTCCAGAACGCTCCGCCTCCACGGGTGCGAGTAGAAATGCATGTTCAGGACCCTCTCGGGGTGTTTGATCTCCCCCTCAATCTTTGAGACCTTGATGCTGCTGCTGTTGGTGGCGAGTATAACGTTAGGGTCGCACAGCCCGTCCAGCTTCTTGAATACCTCTTGCTTCACCTCAAGCCGCTCGATGACGGCCTCGATCACCAACTCCTTTCCCCGGACGGCGTCGGCCAGGTCAACGGTGTACGACATCCTCCCTTTGATCGCATCCCCCTCGGTGTCATTGATCTCCCCCTCTGCTACCCAGTCCCTGATATAGCCCTCAACCGCCTTCTCTGCCCCCTTCAACGCCTCGGATGATAGGTCCTGCATCGAAACCGTGTATCCGTGCCTTGCGCTGAGTACTCCGATCTGGGTGCCGAGGTACCCCGAGCCCACGACACAAACCTTGGAAATAACCATATTATCAAGGCACTGGGACGGGTTGATTAAATCATGGGTTACTTTAACCCGAGGATCAACCGTGCCTCATCCGGGGACGCGATGGGGCGCTCCAGCTCCCTCGCTATGTTTGCTGCCTTTTTCACGAGGTCGGCGTTGCTCTTGGCCAGCTCGCCCCTGCGCAGGAACACGTTGTCCTCGAACCCGACCCTGACGTGGCCGCCCATGACCGTGGCTAATGCCGCCATGGGTATCTGGTGCCTGCCCAGGGCGCAGACGCTCCACGTCCAATCAGTTGGCAGCAAATCAACGCAGTACTGCAGCATCCGAGGAGTTGGTAAGAACCCGGTGCGGCCAACCATGACGAACTGG
>CAYLJH010000016.1:0-3419 GCA_964383685.1 uncultured Candidatus Bathyarchaeia archaeon
CTGCTTGACCTGAAGAGGCGCGTGCTGGTGAACCCGAGGCGAGCCTGGGTCTACGACCTGGCCACCATGAAATGGATAAGGTTCGATAGGATGGGTTGACTAGGTCAGCGGTGGTCCCTGGCCATGTCAGGGGTCTTGTACGGCTTCAGCACCAGGTTCCAGTTGTCGATGCTCCAAGTCCTTAGCCCCGCGTACTGGATCCCGCCCTCGTCTAGGAGCCTCTCGGCCTCCCCCTCGCTCCCCTCCGGGACGTAGAGGAAGAACTTCTTGAAGGTGACCCCCATTCCCGTCATCTCGGACATGGTCCTCCATTTCGCAACATCCTCCTCGGTGAACTCGGTTTTGACCTCCACCTCGCCGCACTCCCTGATGGTGCCGTCCTCGTTGAGCACCGCGACGCTGGGGTACAGCGGCCCGTCGGGCGTGTCAAAGGCCCACTCTTTGTTCCTGTAATCGTTAGCAACCGTTGTCCTTGTCTCGTCCCAGTCGTCCTGACCCACGAAGGGGAACCGTGTCGCCGCGATGACCCTGGCGATCCTTCCCTTGAGTATCCTGTCCTCTACCATTCCGTGCCGCTCCTCAATCAACTATGTGTCCTAATATATGGAGGCAAGCACTGAAAGAAAACTACTTTTCCAGGCTCTCGACCTCTGCGTCCAGTGCCTTCTCTATATCATCCAGCTTGTCCTTTATCCAGACCCGCAGCTCCTCTATCTTCCTGATCTTGGCGTTCCACCTGCGGACGTTGATCTGCTCCCTGATGGCCTTCTCCACCACCGTTGTGAACAGGTTGGGGTCAAGGGCGTCCAGCTCAACAGACTTGTCGCCGTGGGTGGCAAGGAACCCCTGTGCCCTTGCATCGCTCCTCTTCACCGGCATGGGCGGCAGGTTGTGCTCAATGATCTGTGCGTCGGTCAAAGCGACCCTGGTTACCGAGAAATCCTTTGCACCGTACCGCCCGAGGCGCGCCTCAAGATCCCTCTCGATATCGATGCCGCTGGGGTCAAAGTCCCCGAAGTAGAGCACCACCACGTGCTTGCCCTTGAGTCGCGTCTGCATGTACCTTGCCATGCCCTGGACGTAGCTGAAGCTAGGGTAACCCCTCGTGGGGAATGTTCTGATCGAGTAGTTGTTGGCCACGCGGCTCACCAGCCTGCTCAGTGCGTCCTTCTCAAGGCTGATTAGCACGTGCCTGGGCTGGTTGTCCCACATTGGCATGGTGAATCCCTTCCAGCTGTCCTGGAGGCTGCTGAGCTTGCTCTTCAGGTACTCCTCGGCCGAGTAGAAGCCCGTGTCGCCCCTTCCCAGGATGCGCCTGCTCCTGTCCTCTAGGCAGTTGATGGGCACGTGGCCCCTCTCCCTTGCCTTGACAAGTATCCTGCTGAGGCGCTTGTACGAGTTTATGGTGTTCTTGATGAGCAGGCGGGAGACCAGCCGGTAGTACAGCTGCCTCAAAGTGATGGCAGTATCGTACTGGTCGAATACCTCAAGGGATGCCCGCACGATCACGTCGTACCCGGGCGCTGACCTGCTCACGGAATGTAATCCGCCCACTGGGTATAATTCAGTTATCTCCCGATAAACGTTCGAGAAGCCGTTTTCCCCGGCTTTTCACCGATGGAGCACCGTTTTCCATGGCGTTCTCGATGTCTTTGATGACTGATTCCCTGAGCGAGGGGTCCCTGGTGGCCAGCTCTGCGAGGGTGTCCAGGCTTGATACCACCACGATCCTGCTCTTGCTGGACAGCAGCTCCCTGAGAATCCTGACAACCGTGGCTGTCTCCTCGTCCGTGTACTCAAGGTACGCCATCATCTGGGCCAGGTGCCATTGGACCTCCTGCTGGTCGATCAGCGACACCTCCTCTATCAGCATCTCCTTGTACGGGGCCAGCAAATCGGGGCGTTCCCTGGCTATTTTCTCGGCCGCGTCGGCGCACCTCATCCTGATCAGCGAGTCATCTGATAATATTCCGTTGAAAACCTCGTCAAACCGCTCTGGTGATGATAAAACAATGTCAACTACCTCGTCTGCCCTGCCGATGGAGCGGTGGTCTCCTCCCCTGAGCATATCAACGAGGCCCATGGTCAAGAAAAGGGGCGCGGGCTTAACTGGTTTCTGATACCGACTCGGCCAGTATCTCTTCCTTGGACATGCCCCTGTAGCCCTCAAGGTTCCCCTTCAGGACCTTGGAGTAATCCCCCAGCCAGTCAAACTTGGTGCAGCCTGCTAACTCGTCGCACTGGTTGCAGAGGCCGTAGCCCTTCTCGTTGGCGCACGCCCTGATGGCGCAGTCGGGTGGCCCGCCTCCCCTCTCGCACCCGGCGCAGTACGCGTACTTGGTCATCCATTCAAGGGTCTTCTCTGTTGCCCCCCAGTCAAGCTCTGCTCCCCCAGGTATGGCCGGTGACCAGTCCTTGATTCCCACGCTGTTGATCAGCTCGATCGTCCTCCTGGCGGTCTCGGCGGCCGTCCCGTTGCCCAGGTCACATGTCCCGCAGGTGATGCCGCATGGGGCCACCTGGTCTTTCACGAGTGTTGATTTCATCAGTTCATGCTCGGCGGCAACTGTTTTAAGACCTCCAGATGGGCACGGGGCACACTGGTCGGTGAAAACCCGGTCAACGAAGCCGTTAAACGTGCCCCGTTCCCTGTTTCTACGATTATATTGAGTCTATTCCAGAAGCAGAGATGCATGCAGGCGCTGGACCTGCTGAGGGGTGACGGCGTTGATGTCCTCCTCCTATTCCCCGGCGCGAACATCGCTTACTACACAGGATTCCCCATCGGCATGAGCGAGAGGCTGGCTGCCGCCGTCATCCCGGTGGACGGAGAGCCCTACTTCGTGGTCAACAAGCTAGAGGGCGAGCTACGCGGGCTCGACCCGTGGTTCAAGGGCGTCAGGGTCTGGGACGAGCACGAGGACCCCGTCAAGCTGCTTGCCGACTCGCTGACTGAGGCAGGTTACGGCGCTGGACGGATCGGGATATCCGTCGAGGCACCGTGGGGTTGGGTGAACAGCCTCAAGGAGGCGTTACCGGGCGCGGAGATGGTTGATATCAGCGACCACCTCGGCTACGTTAGGATGGTCAAGGCACCCGAGGAGATAGCCACCATGGAGGAGGCGTGCAGGATCAGCGACGAGTCTATGGAGGAAGCCTTCGCCCAGCTACACACTGGAATGACCGAGAAGGAGCTGCAGGCGTTGATGACCGGCGGCATGCTCAAGCGAGGCGCGTCCCGTGCCTTCGCCGGCGTCCTGTTCGGCGAGAGGGCGGCGTTGCCCCACGGAGGGGCGGGTGATAGGAAGCTCAAGCCGGGGGAGTTCGTCCTCGTTGATATGGGCGGCCTCTACAAGGGCTACTGGAGCGACTGCACAAGGACCGTGTTCTACGGCGACGAGCCCACCGAGAGGCAGACC
>CAYLJH010000016.1:3429-17303 GCA_964383685.1 uncultured Candidatus Bathyarchaeia archaeon
CCCCGTTAATGGATCCTTTTCCGCCCGCCAACGCGAGATCTATGAGATCGTCCTCAAGGCCAACAGGGCAGCCTTTGACGCATCAAAGCCTGGGGTTACATGCGAGAGCATCGATATCGCGGCAAGGGATGTGATTGATGCTGCCGGCTACGGCGAGTACTTCATCCACAGGCTGGGCCACGGCATCGGCATGGAGATACACGAGCACCCATACATGGTGAGGAACAACACGCAGCTCCTTGAGCCCAACATGGCGTACAGCGACGAGCCAGGGATTTACATCGTGGGCGAGATAGGCGTCAGGGTCGAGGATCTGTTGGTGTGCACCGGGGATGGCGCGAGGAGCCTGACCAAGTTCCCCAGAACATTAAGAAAGTACCGAGTCCAATGATCTGGTAGCCATGGGGATCGAGATGATTATGGGGGGCCTCCTAACGGGGGCGGGCGGCGCGCTGTGCGTCTACTGGTACATCTACTGGGAGAGGAAGTATAACGGCGACCTGCTCACCGAGGGACCGTACGAGTATGTGCGTCACCCGTACTACTCCGGGTTCATACTGGCGACCCTCGGGCTGGCGATGGCGTACCCGGCTTTCGAGACCAGGATACTCGCCGTGATGACAATCGCCGGGATGTACGTTTTCGTGCCCAAGGAGGAGAAGGAGCTCCTCGTCCAGTACAAGAAAAAGTACAGAAAATACATGGTCAAGGTCAAGTACAGGCTCATCCCCGGCATCTACTAGCTTTTAATCTCCCCCACCCATTCTATCAAGCTATGCTCAGAGTAGCCGGCGGCATCCTGGAGGAGAACGGAATGTACCTCATAGCGCAGCGCAAACGGGATGATGACTATGGCCTCAAGTGGGAGTTCCCCGGCGGCAAGCTGGACGAGGGCGAGACCGGCGAGGAGTGCATCGTCCGCGAGCTCATGGAGGAGCTGTGCATCGAGGTCGAGGTTATCGGCTTCTATGGCGAGTTCGTCGAGGACGATATAACAATCCTGTATTACCTGGTCAGGCGGGTCTCAGGCAAGTTTACCCTGAACGACCACGAGAAGCTCCAGTGGGTCTTCCCCGACGAGCTGGGTGACTATGATCTCCTCTCAGGAGACCGGGAGATCGCCCGAAAACTGGCCCTGCGGGCGTAATCCGTTCATTTTAACTAGGGTAAGCGCGGTGGATATGTCAATGTCAGACGATATGGTGAAGTATTACAGCGACAGGGCCAAGGAGTACGAGGAGATTTACGCTTGGCGCGACCCCGGAAGGCAGGAGGAGCAGGGCCTCATGGGGGAGGAGCTGAAGAAGGCTTTCAACGGCAAGCGAGTCCTGGACATCGGCTGCGGCACGGGGTACTGGACCAAGATATTCAGCGAGACCGCCGAGTCCGTCCTTGGCATCGATATCAACGAGACCGTCCTTGAGATCGCAAGGAGCAAGGAGTACGGCTGCCCCGCCGAGTTCAAGGTCATGGACGCCTACAAGATGGAGCTGGATGCAAAGTACACGGGCATCATCGCCTCTTTCATGCTGAGCCACGTGCTGGTAAAGGACATGGCTGGCTGGATCGACCACGTCCACGAACAGCTTGAGCCAGGAGCATCGGTGTTCATCGCCGACAACACATTCGTCGAGGGCATAGGCGGCAAGCTACACACCGAGGAAGGCGACCCCAACACGTACAAGCTGAGGACGCTGAACGACGGCAGCCAGCACATGATAGTCAAGAACTATTTCACCGTGGACGGCCTCGTGGAGCTATTCGGGGCCCACACTGGGGATTTTACTGAGAAAAACGTGTTCATGGGCACCCGTTTCTGGTGGGTCAACTACCAGTACAGGCCCTAGGCGACGGGCGAGAACTCTTCCTTGGGTGCGCCACACAGGGGGCACAACCAGTCATCCGGTAGGTCAGCGAAGGCCGTTCCGGCCGCAACTCCGTTATCGGGGTCGCCAACGGCGGGGTCGTAAACGTATCCACAGATATTGCACTCGTAACTCTGAGACATAGACAATCAATTCTTTTGACACTATATAAAGGCAAAGATAACGAATTCTTTTCCAACATATTGAGTCCATGTACCGATTTACCATTAGATTAAAATTCGGGGAACGGGTTGAAAGGAAAATGACGGAGTACCTTGGCAAGGAGGAAATCACAGATGTCTAACATGTTGGAAAATGCTCGAAAACACGTGTTATACGAGTATGGCAACCTTCTTACTGTAGATGAACCTGTTTTTGACGAGTTCTCAAATCAGTATATCATTGATATCACGAGTCAGTATCCGCGAATAATAATCGATGACGAGAGCAATGATCGTTTTGTTCGTTTCTTAGAACTCAACAAGCTCTGTCAGTTACGTTACTCTGTTGATGGGAAATTACTCCATTCTCCATCGAAAAAGGACTGTCTTGGTTCAATTACTAATACATTGGCTTTGTGGAGGGAAAACGTCGAAAGGATCATCACGAGGGCTTCATCCAAGCAATTAGCCTCCGTGACTGGGGTACGTCATTTCCTACGCCCGATTGAGGTTCTTAGTGGCTTTATCTACTATCACGATGAAATATCTGAGAGTGATATTGAGACGCTTACCCGTTCTGAGCGATACATGGATTGGATTGAACTGTTGCTTAACCTGAAAATCATCAGAAACGAAGAAAACAAGTTCACATACGGTGATATCGGGATAGGCATTCGTGAATCTGTAAAGGGAAAAGATGAATTTCTGAGCTCGATCATCTCATATGTTTTGTCTGAACGATATTCCTATCTAAAAGAAATAATGAAAATAGGAAACTTGGGGACAATAATGCATACCAATAGCTGTTATTATCGAAGTTGCCTCGAAGCGGATAAAATAATAAAGAAAGACCCCAGGTCGATTTATGCCGAGTATGTAAAAAACTATGGTCGAAAATCGTACCAGGAAATATTCTACACACTCATCGAGTTGTCCGACGCGAATGTAATACAATACAAGAAACCATACATAATCGCAAACGAGGAGATTTTCGATAAACTATCCTCTTACAACGTGGATCTTTCAGTTACCCCACCCTTTTGATTCCTAATTGAACGCGTAGGGTCGTGGACGTTTCCTCAAATATTGTCCTCGTAATTACGAGGTATGGTTGAGCCTAAAACACGACGTTATTTAAAATCAGTCACTCCACGGTGAAGTAGAGTTTCTTGGAGTAGTTCCCTGCACCGTTCACCGTGTACCCTATTATGACATAGTATTCGCCGGGTTCAAGTCTCGTGTGTATTTTCTGGGAGTATGTTCCAAAAAGTCTCAATATCTTCATGGGAGCTATCGAAGCAAAATCCCACTCAATCATGTCTTCTACGGCCCCGTTCTCATATTCCCTGAACAATTGGTACCCAAGATCAGGCTCAATCCACCCCACCCCAAGGTTTCGTATTTTTAATGTCAATGATTCACCACGGCTGACACTGGTTTTATCCAACCACAGCCGCGCGTTGTGTTCTGGCCCTACCAGTGACCAGAAGCCCACTCCCGACATGCTCAAAATAACCGCAACAATGAGAACCGTACCTAGTTTCCGCGCGATGCCCCTTGACATGAACAGTAATCTATACGTGAACCTATTAAGAGTCTCCTCGGCACAAACGGAAAGACTATAATCCCCGGCTAATCAATGGATTCTGATGCTAGCTGAGAGGGAAGCCGCAAAGTACCCGTTCCTGAAGGAGGGTCTTAACCTACTTGCGGGTCTAGACCTCCAGCTGGACGAGCTGGCAGGGCCAGCATACTCCAAGGTGGTTGACAGGGCCAAGGAGAGGGTAATAGAGGCCATACTCTCAGGGGAGGCGTCATCGAATATTGTCGACCCCCAGACCGAGCTGCTCAGCTATCCCATAGCCGTCATGTACGTCACCCTCGTCTCCGAGCAGTTCCTCAACAGGAGGTTCAGCCTCAGCGAGGCAGTTAGGGCGTACTCGCTTCTACAGAAGGAGGACGAGGGCAGGATACTGGATATAGCAATCAACGAGTGGGAGTGGGACATCAGGGAGGACCCCGAGACCATCGACGGTGACGTGATGAACCTCAAGCTCTCCTTCTCTGACTACCTCAGGCTGGCCGCTGGCTTCCATGAGCCCAAGTGGAAGCTCGTGAACAGGAAGATGGAGAACGGCTATGTCGCGTTGACCGACAAGGAATCGGCGCGGCTCATGCAGGTGGAGGTGGAGAAATGGGTCAACGAGAGGGTCTCGATGCCCAGCAAGTTCCCGCTGCCACTGCCGCTCCAGACGAGGCTGGACGAGATCAGGAAGGTGTTCGAGGAGAACAGGTCAAAGCTGGGCGGAAGCGCGCTGCCCGACGAGGTAATCAACGAGGCGTTCCCACCTTGCATAAACTACTGCCTTGAGGGCCTCATGGCGGGCAAGAGGGCCAGCCACATGGAGAGGTTCGCGCTCACCACGTTCCTGGTGAACATCGGCATGCCCATCGACCAGATGGTGAGCTTCTACACAGAGGTCACCGACTTTGATGCGTCAAAGACCAGGTACCAGATAGAGCACATCGCGGGGCTGAAGGGGAACAGGACAAAGTACACGCCGCCCATGTGCAATACGCTGAGGACCCACAGGGTGTGCAGGAACCCCGACAGGATATGTGACAGGATCAACCACCCCCTGTCTTACTACCGTAGGAAGATCTGGATCATGGAGCGGCGCGCCGAGGAGGAGGCGGCGATGCAGGCCAGGGAGGAAGCTGAAACCTCAAATAAGGCGAAAAAGGAGTAGAGGTGCTATGAAAAGGCCGTTGACTGACGAGCGACGCGAGAAGATGAGGCAGGTTGGGCTCCACTACTGCAAACTGTACGATAACGTGGTCCGCTACAACGCGCCCATGTGTAGCAAGTGCGAGCACGCCACGTACCCGAAACGGTAACCAGTTTTATACCCGTCCAGCATCAAGGAATAACCATGGAGCAGGAGCCCTGGGGGAGCCCCAAGTTCGTTGAGGAGCAGTTCACCCAGTGGTACCGCCGCAACGCCGGCACGGTACCTGCACCGATAGACCTGCCATTGAGGGAGTTCGCTTTCCTCACGTTCAGGGGAAGGGGCATGCACAGGCACATCGAGCTTCCCACGTTGAAGGATCTCCACGGGTACCTCAGGAACAACGCGCCCATGCACGCCTACCACAGCAGCAGCTACTACGAGAACCCCACGGCCGATATGTCCCAGAAGGGCTGGCTGGGGGCCGACCTAGTCTTTGATATAGACGCCGACCACTTTGAGCTGCCTTGCCAGGATTTGCACGACAAGTGGTGGTGCAGGAACTGCGACGAGGAGGGCACTGGTCACCACCCAGAGATATGCGTCTGCGGCAAGGCCCAGTTCGAGACCGAGACATGGCTGTGTGGTGACTGCCTCCAGACGACGAAATACGAGACTCAGAAGCTCCTTGACATACTCATACAGGATTTCGGGGCAAAGATCGAGGACCTGATAACAAACTTCAGCGGCAACAGGGGCTACCACGTCCACGTCCACAGCGACATCATGAAGCAGCTGAACCAGAACTCCCGGAGGGAGATAGTGGACTATATCATGGCCACGGGCCTTGAGGCCAAGCTCCAGGGCTTCAAGCCGGGTAAGGGGGCCAGGTCCACCCTGGCCGAGGGGGGCTGGAGGGGCAGGACAGGCAGGGCGGTCTACGATTACCTGACATCTGCCACCGAGAAGGATATCAGGGACCTCAAGATGAGCCGAAACGCCACAAAGACAGTGCTCACATCGAGGGACGAGGTGCTTGACACACTGATGACAAAACACCCAAACAATATACTGCCCATGATCCCCATCAAGCAGCTGGACAAGCTGGTGGCCAAGGCCATTAAACTCCAGGCCAGCGAGATTGATACCGTGGTAACCACTGATATCCACAGGCTCATCAGGATGTCCAGCACACTCCACGGCAAGACCGGCTGGCAGGTGCAGACAATACCTTATGGCAAGCTGCCCAGCTACGACCCTTTGATGCATGCAGTGGTCCTTGAAGGGCCTGATGTGGAGCTGGAGTTCAAGAGCGCCCCTAAAATCAAAATACTGGGCGAGACATATGGTCCATACGAGGAGGAGGACGTGACCATGCCCGTCGGGGCGGCGCTGTTCTTCCTCTGCAAGAAAGGGGCGAGGGTAAAAAGATGAGCTACAGCACACTACAGAAGGCATGGGAGAAGGAGCGGAACGAGGAGGAACTCCAGAATATCCCTGATACCCTGCTCCACGAGATGAAGGACTATATCACCACGCTCAACAGGACACCAACTGACGAGGACACACTGAGCGGCCAGCTCACCAGGAAGGAGAAGGAGTACGCCAACAGGATGCTCAGGGAGCTCACCGAGAACAGGCTCAGGAAGATAGTCACAAGGGAGGCTATGGGTGAGCCAATAGACGCACAGGCCATGACCCCCGAGGAGCAGAGGCTCCACAGCAACCTGAGGCAGCTGCTGATTGGGTACAGGCAGGGCGCGGACCTACCCGGGGTCAATGACGTGCCCGAGCCGGCCAAGCCCGCCAAGTCCAAGCCAGCGAAGGTGAAGCGGAAGAAGCCTACACCCCGGCCTATCATCAGGCCCGACGAGGTGGAGCTGATAGTTGTCAGGTTCCTCCAGCCCATACCCGCCATCATGGGCATCGATATGAAGGCGTACGGCCCTTTCCAGCCCGAGGAGCTTGGGACGATACCGATCCAGAACGCCGAGAACCTCATCAAGCGCGGCATCGCCAAGAAAGTTGAAGTAGAGCCCTAGCAACCAGCGTGTTTATCTGTGACCTCTACATGAGTAGTATACCTCTCCTGAAAGAGTTAAACCTAATAAGGAGAGACAAAGCTAAGACCGTGAGAAATAGCCATGAAAGTACCTAAAATTATGCGGACGAACTGCCCGAGGTGCAAGACGCACACGGATTTCAGCGTCGGCATATACAAGGCTGGCAAGCGCAAAGGCGCCAAGAAGGGCGAGCGTAGGCAGGCCAGACGAAAAAAGGGCTATGGTGGCCAGAAATTCCCTGAGCAGAAAAACCAGGCGAAAGTCACCAAGAAGCAAGTCCTGACACTCAAATGCAATGAATGCGGCTACGGAATGATGCGTAAGGGCATAAGGCTCAAAAAACTGGAGATAGTATAATGGCAGAATGGACACATCTAATACCAAGACCAACGAGCAGGTTCCTTAGGGTACGCTGCATCAGCTGCGAGTCCGAGCAGATCGTTTTCAGTCACAGTAGCACAAAAGTACAGTGCCAGACATGCGGCGAGAGCCTAGCAGAGCCCACAGGCGGCAAGGCAAGGATCAACGGCGCGGTAGTCGCTGTTCTAGGGTGAGTTAAATGAGCCTAGGATTACCAGACTGGCCAGAGGTTGGCTACATAGTTATCGCCACCGTCCTAAAGGTGGAGAGCTACGGTGCCTACGTCAGGCTTGACGAGTACGGTGCCAAGGAGGGTCTCCTGCACATCAGCGAGATAAGCAGCAGGTGGGTAAGGAACATCCGCAACCACGTCAGGCGGAACCAGAAGGTAGTCCTTCAGGTCATGAGAACCGACAAGAACAAGGGACAGGTCGACCTGAGCCTGAGAAGGGTTAGCAGGGACGACCGGCGCAAGAAACTTGAAGACTGGAAAAAGGCCAGGAAGGCCGAGACCTTATTTACAGGGGCGGCGAACCAGCTGGGCGTGGAGCTCATGGACCTCTACAATTCTGACGGCACAAAGCTAGTCGAGCGTTACGGGACCCTCTACGGGGGTCTTGAGGCCGTGTCAAAGAACGGGCTTGAGGCACTGGCAGATGTCGGGATCACCGGAAAAACCGCTGATATCCTGAACACCATCGCAAAGGACAAGATCATCATAAGCCAGGTTACCATCCAGGGGCTCATCAAGCTGACCAGCCTCGGTAACAACGGTGTCGAGGACATCAGGATGGCCTTCATTGACGCTGGCGGGGTCGCGGAAGAGAACGAGGCGACGATAAAGATTACTACAAAGGGCGCGCCAAAGTACCGCATAGACCTGATGGCCGATGATTACAAGACGGCGGAGTTCGCCATGGACAAGACCGTCACCTCCATGGAAAAAGTGTGGGGCAAAATCGACGGCACGTTCAGCTACGAGAGGCAGTGATGCCCCGTGGTCTGGCTTCTACGAAAATGCAACAACTGCAGCGTGTACTCTTTCAAGGATAAATGCCCAAAATGCGGGGGCAAAGCAGTGTCACCCCATCCGGCAAAGTATAGCCCGGACGACAAGTACCGCCGGTACAAGCTTTTGATGAGGCGGCTTGCGGCGAACAAGGAATAGACTGTATATATTCTAATCATCGGTGGAAAGGCTTTTTACTCCATCCTTACCATGAAATAAATCGGTTACAATGTCAAAGAGTTATGTAAGGATCTATGGTCCACCGCTGATGAAGGCAATAAAGACCCTTGAGGGGGTCGCCGTTGAGATGGCCAATAAGACCGAGGTCAAGTTTAGCCACAAGTGTGTCCCATACCCTACGAGGATGCAGAGCGACAAGAATGACTGGAATAGCTACCTAAAGAACATGCAGAAGACCTACAAGGACTGCTATGAGCCTGAAAAGCTCATCAGCGATGCTTCTATGACGCTAGGTGACTATGACTTTGTGTTCGAGTGGACTAGCAAGCCAAGCCTCAAGAAGATCGAGGACCTCATCGAGAAGGTCGATGAAGCCCTCGCTAAAGTCGGCGTCATGTACACCATGACGACCGAGTAAACCTAATTCTCATTAATTTTATCTTATTTTTTAGAAATATAAAAAAAGAAAAAAAGGGAAAGATTATTCCTTATTATCGGCTTCCATTCGCTGTGAGGCTTCGTCAGCTTCTCTGAGTGCCTTTCGCTCCTGGATCTCCTCGTAAACGATGAAGACCGGCATGATGATCCAAAGTGCCATCATCAGCCAGAACAGGATAGTATCAGTTTCCATTTACTTGTCCTCCTCATTCGGGTCTTTGCCTGTAAGAACGTTGATTACTCCGCTGAGTCCAGCTGAGAAACCTCTGTTCACTTTCAGTGCGTCCTTCCAGTCGATCTCTACCTCTTCCTGAACCATCATCGTGTAGTTGATTCCAGGGATGTATAGGAGCTTCTCGGGGATCAGTCCGTTTGGACGGAACATGATGACAGCGACAAGCAGTACACCTAGGAGTATACTCTCGAAGTAGGCTACTGGGAAGAAGAAGAGGTCCTGTAGGAACCATTTGTTTACGATGATCACACGGCGCATAGCGACGATGAGTGCACAGCCCAAGAAGGTTCCGGCATTGTTACCGGGGCCTCCGAGGATGAGCATCAACCAAGGCCAGTAAGTCCAGAAGGCACGCTGGTAGTTCGCCTCTACGACGAAGCTGAAGTAGAAAGCAACCAGTGATCCTACAACGGCTGTAATGCCGCTGGCGAACATGAGGATGTTCCTCCTGATGCCTACTACGTTCTTTCCAACGCTTCCAACTGTGATCTCGTTCTCACGGATGGCCCTCATTAGCCTGCCGTATGGGCTGTTCAGCATCGTTTTGAAAACTAAGAAGCTGACCAGTCCAATAAACAGGGTGATGACCGCTGTGAGTACTGTCCTGTCGCCCGGGTACCACGCGAATATGTTCGGTATGAACATACCGAGAGTACCGCCGGCGATCCATGGAATGTTCCTGCCGAAGATCTGCGCAGCGTCCGCCATTGTGATAAGCACAATCATCAGGTAGGTTGCCCTGAGCCTGATAGCGGGAAGGCTGATGATATAGCCAACAACAGCACCCATTACGAGTGAACCTGCTAGGCTAAAGAGAAGCATTGACCATCCGAACGTAGAGTGCGTCGTGATATAATCGTTAACGATCGCTACGTTTGCTGGATTGTTATAAGTCCAGTCAAAGTCAGTAGCCCATGTCTGTAGCTCAAGACCTGCGCCCTCAACAATAGTGAACATCAACCTTACGGTGATAGCACTAGTGAAGAAGCCGCCTGTGATGACCTGTACGGCGCATCCCATGTTGGGGATGCCTGCGTTTCCGTACTGGAAGTTTAGGGCCATGGCGACGATAACGAATAGACCGAAATACATGGCAATGTCAACGATCAGCCTGGCCATTCCTTCAACAGCCACGCCGCTCGTGAGTAGTCCTAGTGCAACATTTTGTAGCATCTTAACCATCCTCCTTTATCAAGCCAATAGTCTTGAGGATATTTTCCCCCAGATCACTGGCCGCGAATCTTTTGTATACTCCTTGTAGACCCTCTGGCTCAATCATTAGAATAACGACGAGGAAGATCATCGGGATCATAGGTCTGTACTCGCCTACCCATACGCCGATCCACGCCTGACCCCAGACTGTAAGCATAATCTCGGACATACCGACGATAACTCCGCCGATAACGCTTCCGTATATGCTGTCAAAGCCGCCCAACAGACTACCGGCCATGATGCTTGTAATCATCATGGCGCCGGACGTTGGACTGCTCTGGAACCACAGTGGGATCATCGCGCCGGCTAGGCATGCGAGTCCTCCGGTTAGGAACCAGCTGAACAACTGTATCTTGTCGATATTAATTCCAAGAACAGATGCAAGCTCAGGGTCTTCTGCTGTCGCCCTCATGGCGATACCCATCTTGGTTCTAGTAAGCATATAGTGCAGCAAAAGGACCAATCCAATTGTCATTGAGATGGACACTAGGAATATTCCTGGGAAGCCTGCGTACTTGAAGTCGAACTCCTTCAACAGGAACTGCATAGTGTATGTGCTGTACTTTTCCCTAAGATAGTAGGCGTATACTTGAAGCATAGCCGTCAGGAAGATCTGAATGGCTAATGTAGAAATTGTCAGAACGATAGCGCCTCCCCCCATGTCTGTCAAAACTTTGATGACAACGAGGTAGATGATAACGCTGAAAATTCCTCCAAGTAAGAAGGCCGTTGGGAACCCAAGGTATGGGCTGATCCCTAGGATCTTAGAGAAAGTGTAGCTTACGTAGATACCGATGCCTGCATATGTACCGTGCGCGAAGTTTGGAATCTTCGAAGTCAGATACGTTAGTGTAAAGCCGATACTTAGCAGCGTTAGTTCTGATGCGTAGACCAACGCCGCCATCCAAATTGCAGGGATTATCATTTTAGTAAACCCGTTACGGTTGTGACTGCATAGCCTAATAATACTTTTCATGATTAGGGGCTGTTTCCTAACGAAAAAGGGGCAAAAAGAGGGCTTTTCTGTATATTTTAATCGGAATTCAAGCTCAAAAAAGCCTCTATCTTTTAATTATCAGTTAAGGCAAATAAATACGGGTGAATACTTGTCTGTTGAAAAAGGTCATGTACGCCCACTGACCTGACTCGTAAACTTGCCTTTTTTTCGTATAAATCAATATTATTCGTTAATATTTTCCTTCGGAAATCAGTATCAAAAAGGTTACCAATTCTTGTCCCTTTTGGCGAAATAACCCGTTTTTTTCGTTCCTCATCTGGCATTAAACCGAAGTTTCCTTGCAAAATTATTTAAAGAGTGTCTGTAGCCTATATGGATAGTTGATGCCGATATGTCAGAAGTACTAAAAATACAGAACGTTCACAAATATTTCGGCAAGTTCGCGGCCAACGACGGTATCACCTTCAGTTTGAAGGAAGGCGGCATCTATCTGCTCGTCGGTCCTAACGGTTGCGGAAAATCGACACTAGTTAACTGTATCACGGGTATCTTCGAGCCAGAAGAGGGAAGCATAATCTATCGTGGCGAAGACATCACAGGCGAGGATATGTACAAGATATCCAGAAGGGGACTTGTACGTACCTTCCAGATCGCGTCACCTTTCCTCAGCTTGACGACCCTTGAGAACATGCTAGTGGCCTTGCCAGACAACGCGGGTGAGAACATCGCCCTATCACTTTTCAAACCAACCTGGATCGACAGCGAGATCAGCGCCGTCAGACGTGCGACTGAGCTGCTGAAGGTCCTCGGGCTAAGACGCGTATGGAACAAGCCTGCGAACACCCTCAGCGGTGGAGAGCTAAAGCTCCTGGAGATCGGACGTGCCCTAATGACGGGTGCCCAGACGATCCTTCTTGACGAGCCCGTAGGCAGCATCGACCCCGTACTCTGTCACCAGATCTTCAACCACGTGTTGAGGCTCAGGGACGAGCTGGGAATCACATTCCTGGTTATCGAGCATAGGCTAGAGGTAGCCGCGCAGTACGCGGACCACGTCTTCGCCATGGACAGGGGCAAGATGGTCGTCGAGGGCACCGCAAAGGAAGTCTTCGAGGACGAGCGCGTAATAAAGGCATATCTGGGTGAGTAAGATGGGTAGCAAATACATTATGGAATCAAAGGGCCTCAACGTAGGCTACGGTCCAATCCACGTCATTTACGACCTTGACTTCAAGGTCCCGGACGGAGAAGTAACCATCATAGTCGGCCCCAACGGCGTCGGCAAGACCACCCTGCTCAAGGCAGTCATGGGTCTGGCCACCGTCTACTCGGGCACGGTTCACTTCAACGGAGAGGATATCAGTGACTGGCAGCCATACGAGAGGACCATGGCCGGAATCGGCTACATGCCTCAGACGGGCAACATCTTCAGCAAGCTCAGCGTGGCTGAGAACCTCAAGATGGCAGCATACACCATGACCGACCCTGACATCATAGAGGACAAGAGAGAGTTCGTGTACAGCCTGTTCCCAAGGCTCAAGGACTTCCTGCCGAGGGCGGCCGGAACACTGAGCGGAGGAGAGCGCCAGATGCTTGCCGAGGGAATGGTCCTCATGAGGGACCCCAAGATCATGATGGTCGACGAGCCAACAGCGGGCCTGATGCCCAAGCTGGTCAACGATGTCATGAAGCAACTCGCGCAGATGGCCGAGGAGACAGGTCTACCAATCGTACTGGTCGAGCAGCGTGCCCGCAGGGCACTAGCCGTAGGCGATTACTCGTACCTGATGCGTGGAGGAAAGTTCACTTTTGAGGGAACTGCAGCAGATCTGCTTGCACACCCACTGCTGGACGAGATGTACCTGGGCGCCGTCGAGGTCCACGATCTGGACACAATCAAGGAGTAAAACTCCTTCCATTTTTAATTTTTAATAAAAACGAGCGGTAACTAGGATTCAAGGACCCGTTTTATCTTTTCAACCACCAGTGGGTGCTCCCCCTCAAGCATGTACTGGGGGTTCAGCGTTATCTTGCCGGGGCATGGGCCCAGGAGGAACTCGGGCTCGAAAAGGACGTACACCACCGGGTCCCCCTCCTTGAGCCTGGCAACCAGCTCCTTTCCCGATACGCCTGTGACTGACTCATCCAGGGATAGGGCGCAGAAAGGCGCCATTGGCTCCCCGTCCTCCACCACCCTCTGGTAGACTATCTCGGTGGATATCCCCGGCATCTGAGACAGCTCGTCCCTGAAGTACTCGGTCCACCTGACATACCCGTTGAAAGCCTCCTCCTCGTCGTGGTCAAGGAAAATCCAGAGAGCCTCGATTAGCCCCACGATGGTCTCCCTGCTCATCTTGGATGCCCGACCCACCCCGTTGAAGGGGTAAGACTGGAGGTGGGCCAGCTTGATGAGGTCCGCCCTCCCCGCCAGGAGCCCCGAGTTGTTGGGCCCAGCCAGGTGCTTGCCCCCGCTGTAGGTCACCAGGTCCGCCCCCTTGTCCATGTACATCCTGAGCTTGCGCCTAGGCGGGATCTCGGCGGCGGCGTCAACGATCACGGGGACATCGTTTACTTTCGCGATCTCGATGACCTTCTCAAGTGGAAGGCTGCCCTTGAGGTTCCTAGCGGTGTAGTAGTATGCCGCCGTCTTCTCTGGGTCGTATG
>CAYLJH010000016.1:17313-18041 GCA_964383685.1 uncultured Candidatus Bathyarchaeia archaeon
TCGTATGCCTCAATGAGCGCCTCCTCCGTGGGCTCAACCTCCCTGAACCTGCCCCCCGCCAGTTCGACGCTGTAATCGTAGCTGTTACGGTTTGATCTCTGGACTATGAACTCGGTCCTGAGCCCCTCCGTGTGTAGGGGCAGCCTCATGGTGATATGGCTCCAACCCTTCATGTCAAGGGGCTCATAACTCTCCAGCTCCGTGCCCCTCATCATGCAAGCGGCCGCGGAGAGCTGCAGACCGCACACCGCTGATGCAACGGGCAGCCCAGCCTCGGCCCCCGTGGCCTTTGCTATCTCCTTGCCCGCCCAGACCTGGAGCTCGGGGATGCTGGCGAACGCCTTGCCCGCCTCGGCCATGGCCTTGAAAATCCTCTGATCAGGGATGCTACCTCCCAGAGTGGTGATGCTGGTGGCCGCGTTGATGACTCGTTTGACTCCGTACTTCTCGAATGGGTTGTCCAGGGGCATGGGTTTGTATGGTTCAGGAAAGTATAAGGAATAATCGTTAGGTCAGGATCGCCTTGACCTTGGCGGCCACGGCCCTTCCCAGCGAAGCTTGCATGTCCGACTCCAGGTGGATGCCGTCCAGCGGGCTGGATTTAACAAACTCCCCTGCGTTCAGGTAATTGCACTCCTTCTCGTTGGCAACCCTTCGGTAGTGTTTCGCAAAGCCAGCTGATTTCTCCACGGCGTCCTCAAACATCTCGGCGAAGCTAGTGAGCTCGA
>CAYLJH010000017.1:0-15400 GCA_964383685.1 uncultured Candidatus Bathyarchaeia archaeon
GGTTAGCGCGGTGCTGCTTGCCCTCATCGTGTCAATCAGCTACATGTTCGACCCGAGCAGCGTTGCGTTCATGGTACCCCTTGGCATAATGTTCACGGGCATATACACGTGGAGTAGCTATCAGTACGGCGACAAGGTGGTGTTAATGTCAACTAACGCCCAGCCAGCCGAGGGCAACAAGTACATCTACCTCAACAACACGGTCGAGGGGCTGTCGATAGCCGCCGGGATACCAAAGCCCGATGTATACGTGATGCCCAGCATGGAGCTCAACGCGTACGCCACGGGCAAGGATCCAGAGCACGCATCCATAGCGGTCACACAGGGACTTCTTGATACCCTTGACAGGCAGGAGCTTGAAGGGGTCATAGCCCACGAGATCAGCCACATCAGGAACAGGGACGTGCAGTTCATGACACTGGTGGCTGTGCTTGTTGGAATTGCGGGCATCCTGAGCCATATGATCCTCAGGAGCTACTGGTACGGCGGTCGAAGCCGCAAGAGGGACAAGAATAGCGGAAACTTAGGCATCATAATCATCGCCGTTGGCTTCCTGCTCGCCATATTTGCCCCCATCCTCAGTCGTCTAGTCCAGATGGCGGTCAGCAGAAGCAGGGAGTACCTTGCAGACGCATCGGCAGCTGAGATGACGCGGTATCCTGATGGTCTCGCTGATGCATTGGAGAAGCTGGGCAGGCACAACAGCGGTAATATGAAGGTAAGTGAGTCGGTGAGCCACATGTTCATCAGCGACCCAAACAAGACCGCTCTGGACGCACTGTACAGCACCCACCCGCCAATCGAGGAGCGGGTGAAGCGGCTACGCGAGATGTAGCCAAACCCTTTTTTTCGTTTCAGTTAAATCCCCCAACATCCGTGTATCAGATATGACAGCGTTAAAGGGAATCAGGGTACTGGACCTCACCCACGCACACGCGGGGCCGATATGCACAATGTACATGGCCGCAATGGGGGCAGACGTGATCAAGATAGAGCCAAAGTGGGGCGAGATGACCAGGATGTTCCCACCATTAGTGAAGGGCCAGAGCCCGTACTTCCTATTCCTCGGCAGGGGAAAGAAGGGAGTCACACTAGACCTCAAGAACCCGGAGGGCAACGACATGTTCAAGGAACTGGTCAAGGGCGCGGACGTGGTAATGGAGAACTTCAGCCCCGGCACAATGGACAGGCTGGGCCTGGGCTATGATGTGCTGAAGGAGATCAACCCAAAGATCATCTACGCCAGCATCAGCGGCTTCGGCCACACGGGCCCATGGGTCAACAGGAAGAGCTTTGACCCCATCGCCCAGGCGGCAAGCGGATACATGTGGGTGACAAAGGACGCGCTCGGTCCGGACGGTCCGCCACTGCAGTCACCAGAGGCAATAGCGGACACGGTTCCCGGCTTCACGGCACTTATCGGGATACTGGCCGCCCTTCTCAGCAGGAATGAGACCGGCAGGGGCCAGAAGGTTGACGTGGCCCAGATGGACAGCATGATCGGCACCATGCAGAGCTTCAGCTTCTGGAACCTCACACAGATGTCCTGGAAGAGGGCAGGGAGGTCGGGAAGGGTCGGGGTCTCGGGCCTACGGGAAACCAGTGACGGCTACGTCATGTTCGCCCTGCCACCTGGAAGGATCACTGATAGCTTCACCTCGTTACTCGGGGTCGAGGAGCTGACGCCAGAACTTGTGGACAGTTGGGTTAAGGAGAAGACCACCGACGAAGTGGTGAATATCCTCGCGGAGACCGGCGTACCGGTTTCTGCAGTATTGGACTTGGACGAGGTTCAGGCCAGCCCTCAGGCCGAGGCGCGTGAGATGTTCGTCAAGGTGAACCACCCCACCATGGGGGAGCTAGTCCAGCCTGGGTTCCCCATAAAGTTCAGCGAGACCAAAGGGGATATCTCGGCACCCTCCCCGCTGCTGGGCGAGCACAACGTTGAGGTCTACACCCGGCTACTGGGCTACTCGGCTGAGAAGGTCGAGGAACTCAGGAAGAAGGGCGTCATCTAGCCATCGAGCCGCTTTGACTCGGTGGTTTTTTCTTCTCACTCCACGGAGTTTATCCTGTGAACAAGATTGAAGATTAAAGCAGTTGAGGGACTAGTCGAGGCCCTGAAAGCAGAGGGCATCAGGGGGGTAGCCACCTTCCCAACCACCCCGATCAACAACGCCATCGGGGCCGACCCTGACATCAACCTATTCATGGTCAGGGACGAGAGATACGCCGTCGCCGTAGCAGACGCATACAGCCGTGTAATGGACGGCAAGGACTTTGGAGTATGCACAGTCATGGGGGGCGTCAACGCGGCGGGCACACAGATGGCGTACGGTGCCCTCGCGCAGGCTTACGAGGACTCGGTACCCCTCCTCTGCCTGACAGACGGCGTAGAGGCCGTGGAATACGGCAGGACGCGTTACAGCATCGACGAGGGATTCAGGTCCGTGACCAAATGGTGCGGCTACATCAACAAGGCCGAGAGGGTGCCAGAGTATATGCGCAGGGCATTCACCAAGCTCAAGACGGGAAGGCCATCACCGGTACTGCTACAGTTACCTAAGGACCTGGGCGACTACGAGACAGGGGACTACCCATACGCCAAAGTGAAGGGCTGGAGGAGCATGGGGGACCCCAAGGATGTCGAGAAAACAATCAAGGCAGTGAAAAAGGCACGAAACCCCATCCTGTTCGTGGGGCAGGGCGTCTTCTCAGCCGACGCCGCATCGGAGCTCAGGGAGTTCGCGGAGGCAGCCCAGCTGCCGGTGCTCACGACATTAAAGGGAAAGAGCGTCTTCCCCGAGGACCACCCGCTGTCACTGGGGGTCAGGGGTGAGCCGGCGGAGCGGTTCCTCATGAAGGCTGACCTGGTGCTGACTGTCGGCATGGGGTACAACCCCTGCCACTTCATGCACAGGATACCCGACGCGGTCCACAAGAAGATCATACAGGTGACCATCGACGACAGCGACCTCAACACCGAGTACCTGGTTGACCACGCCATCTTGGGAGACGCGAAACTAGTCCTTGGACAGCTCAACGGGGAGCTTGAGAGACAGGGAACGGCCAAGCTCAACGAGGCACTGCACAAGGAGATCGAGGGCTCATGGGCAACCATGATGGAGACATACACCCCGCTCATGGAGTCCAGCGAGGCCCCCATCAACCCGTACAGGGTCTACGGCGACCTCATGAAGGTGCTGGACATGGAGAAGAGCCTGGTCACCCACGAGTCAGGAAACACCAGGGACCAGCTGAGCGCCGTCTACAAGTCACAGATACCCCACGGCTTCCTGGGATGGGGCAACGTGACAACCCTCGGCTACGGCCTCGGTGGGGCCATGGGGGCAAAGCTGGCGTTCCCAGACTGGCAGGTAGTCAGCGTCACAGGTGACGCCGGTGTGGGCTACCAGATGGGCAACTGGGAGACCATGGTACGGTACGAGATGGGCATAACCACGGTCCACATCAACAACGACGGCTTCGGAGGCTACGGGCCAGGGTTCTGGGGTAAAGGCCACAGCCCGTACACCTGGGAGCTGACAGGCCACAGGGTCCAGAGCAGCGCCAAGGTAGCCGAGGCCCTGGGAATCCAGGCAGAGAGGGTAGACGACCCGGACGAGGTGGAGCCAGCCCTTAGACGGGCAATGAAGGCAAACGCATCGAACAGCCCGTACCTGCTGGAGTTCATCTGCAGCAAGCACCCCGTCTTCCCCGGATGGATCCGCTGATCCTCCTTCTTTTATTTAATTTTAATGACAATGAAAAGATTCTCTGAAAAACGAGTATATCTGTAATTGTATATGGGGGACTAGGGTGAAATGTGGCGTCCTGCTCCTACATGTGAGATAAACTCACAATATTTCTTCAAAACTTTTAGAAATAATGCCCATCTTTTCGGCGATCTTCCTTTGTTTAAGGTCCTCGGAAATTAGTATACATTTTTTTTCTAACGCGATTGAGAGATACGCTGAGTCATAAACGGCTAGTCTGTTCTGCATCGCTATTTTGAGAATCCTTTCCTCATACCCAGTTATTGTTTCAACATCCATCTCATCAAAAGTGCGGATACAGTACAGAGCTAACTCTTCGGCCTCCTCTGGGGTGATCGTCTTTGTCAATGTGGAGTGTTTCCAGATGACGTTGAGGAGCTCGTAGCGTGCAAGCTCAAGTGTCGTTTGACCAAACAATGGAAGTACACGTTTCATAAGTAAACCATTATAGATCGATGACGCATCGAAGAGAAGTCTCATCTCTGATCCCTGTCTTCTCTGATCATCTGTACGACCTCGTCGATTGATATTTTGTCTAAGGTGTCCTTCATCCCTTCGAGACCCGCTTCAATCTCAGCCGCCTTCCTCCGTTTAATCTCCTCGTCCAGGGCTTTTCGGATGGTCTCTGAGACGTTTATCCTGTACTCCTTGATCTTCCGACTCATATCAGGAGGGATCTTTGCGGAGACAGTATCATATTTCGCCATGGTAGTACCATTTGGTACTACATATTGGTACTACAAATATATTTCGGAGAACCGAAAACGTATATTGAGGCACTTGGAAGTTATCGCTGACACATATGATTGATACCCAAGCTCTAACTGAACTACTAAAAGACCTCGTCAAAATTGACTCGGTGAACCCCTCCCTGGTACCTGGCGCAGCGGGTGAGGCTGAGATCGCGTCCTATCTCAAGGACTGGATGGAATCAGTAGGCTTGGAGACTGAGCTAGTCGAGGTGGAACCTGGACGCCCCAATGTCATCGGTACGCTGAGAGGCTCGGGTGGCGGAAAATCCCTGATGCTCAACGGACACACCGATGTGGTGGGCGTTGATTACATGACGATTGACCCATTTGATCCGGTCATCAAAGAGGGCAAGCTCTACGGGAGGGGAAGCTTTGACATGAAGGGCGGTCTCGCGTCCAGCATGGCCGCGGTCAAGGCCATCGTGGACTCGGGGGACCAGTTGAGGGGAGATGTCATCATCGCCGCTGTCTGTGACGAGGAGTTCGCCAGCATCGGGACGGAGCACCTCATGGAGGAGACAGTTGTTGACGCGGCTATCATCAGCGAGCCCACTTTCTTCAACGTCCAGGTCGCCCACAAGGGCTTCGCCTGGATCGACGTAACAACACACGGCGTCGCGGCCCACGGCAGCGACTTCGGTAGGGGGGTTGACGCCATCGCCAAGATGGGGCACGTCCTCATCGGAGTCGAGGCAATACAGAACATACTGGGGGAGACAGAGCACCCCCTTGTTGGGCCGGGTAGCATTCACGCCAGTATAATCAGCGGCGGCGTCGAGCTCAGCACGTACCCCGACAGGTGCAAGCTGGAGGCCGAGAGGCGGCTGATCCCCGGCGAGACAAGGGAGGACGTGGAGGCCGAGATGGAGGGACTCCTCCAGAGCCTCAGGGGGGGAGACCCCAAGTTCAAGGCCGATTACGAGATAACGTTCTACAGGGGGTCCATGGAGATCAGCCCCGAAGAGGAGATATGCCAGGTAATGAAACAGGGGAGCCTTGAGATCCTCGGGAAGGAGCCCCAGTGGGTGGGGGGAAGCGGCTGGATGGACACCCAGATAATCCACGGCAAGGGCATACCGGCCGTCGCCTTCGGACCATGCGGGTTCGGGGCACACGGGGCCGAAGAGTGGATAGACCTGGACTCGGTCCACAAGGCTGCGAAGGTCCAGGAGTACGTCATCAGAAAGTTCTGCGCCTAAAAAGGTCATTACGCCTCATTTTCGGTGGGGCTGAGGGTTCAATTCCCTCTCAGTCCACCATTTTAATTAATATCCGAAAATATGCATTATTTGTGCCTTTTTTTGAAAAATAGTCTAATTAGTTAAGAAACAGAGAGTGGAGATCACGCGTTATGGTGAAGCGAGGAAAAAATTCTGAATGAAGCTTACAATTATACCAATAAATTGGTTTGAGCACCCCACCGTATGACCCCAATATAAAAAACGTACACATCGAAACGCGTATATCCTTCATTAGATTAATAACTCTCTTAGAAGGCAGAAAAAACGAAGAAAGAAATAGATAAAGAAAAGGTTATTGAAAGCTTTCAAAAAGCCAAGATAGTTTATATGATAACTTATGGGGATAACGGTGAAGTCCACAGTAGACCTATGACTAACTTTAACGAAAACCCCTACTCAACAATGTGGTTCCCAACATACAGCAATACACAAAAAGTATACGACCTCGAAAAAAACCCGAAAACTCTTATCATATTCCCCGGAATAAACGAAGACGAGTTCTTTGAAATAGAAGGACACTCTTCCTTTGCTGATAGAGCCACCGTAGATGAAAAATGGGTTTGGTGGTATCTATACTGGCATCCAGAAATGAAGGATATGTTCTGGTTTAGCAGTAAAGGAGACCATTCCAAGCGATGTATCATAGATGTTCACCCAATCTCAGTAAATAAACTAGCAAAAACCGATATACGGTACATACATGAAACATACAAATCAATTGTACTAAATGGGTTAAGCACCCAAGACATCCATTCGAGCATTAACTATAAATTTCCATTTAAACACGGTCGAGGATGTTTATGAATGTAATAAAAAGCCCTAGGAACAATCAATCCGATTATATCGGCTTGTACCTTGATCTTTTAGAAGAATATGGTGAAAACTTGGCTCTATCTTTGAAAGAGTTCGATAGTATAACACGTGAAGCCTCATTCACTAGTCCCAGTAAAGCTCTGTATTATCTTCTAAGGTATGGTATGGTGGTTCCTACAGAGGAAGGAGAAGTAAGGCTAAGAAATATAAGCCCCACTGATACGTCCTTTCATTTTTTATCAGAGGATGACCAAAACGCCATATGTGAGTATAATTTGAAAAAGTTATATGATGACTCGATAGACACAAGTTTGAAATCAGGCGAAGATCTTCGCAGTTAGGTTCCACTAGGGCACTCGCGATTGTGACTTAATCTGTTTATTTGATAGATAAAGTGTGGCAGATTCTTCACGAATTTCAGTTTCTATTTCAAGTTCTAAATTTGATTTAAACATAGTCGAAAAATAATAGCTAAGATATTTGCTCCATTTTTGGTTCAGGTGATGTCGTAGATGAAGTACGGTTTGTTCCTCAGTTGTATAGTGATCAACGTTGAACCACCCATAATATCTACCATAGACTTCTTTCATTATCCACATATATGATTCGAAACTCTTTGTGACCCCTCTTTTTAGTAGCTCTTCTTCCGGAAAGGAGTTACCAGCTAATAATCCCTCATGTTTAAGGTCATCTTCATTTACCGACTGAAGTAATTGAGTGAACAATTTATTATCCATAGAGATGACGGGTGAATTACGTTGAAATCGTTCTACTACAACGTATCTACGTACAATATGATCTAATAATGCACTTACACTGATTCCCATCCATTGAGCTTCTTCATTGAGCACTTGGTCCCATTCTTTATTTACTCTGAATGTTCTTGTCACAGTTTCCTCAGAGGGCTCTTTTCCCTTCATGTGTACAGCCACATAAAATGTATGCAAAGCACACGTTTAAAGTAGGTAACCCACATTGTGTAATCTTGTATTAAATGTATACGCTAGATTTAATTACTTTTAAGTAAATTGATGCTCGGTAGAAAATGTCTGTAGAGAAATACCCAAAAAGAATGATGTTAGCCACCGACGGCTCTAAACATAGTCTCCATGCAGCAAAAAAAGCAGCTCAACTAGCCAAAAGCAATGATTCTGAAGTACTTGTCGTGAACGTTCTTCAACCATATAAGCACTTGGCGACAATTCCTGGCCCATTGGATGTTGAAGGATTATTCGAAATTGACAATGAAGAAGCAGTAAAAAAGAGAGGAAAAAGGGTCATGGAGTCAACCACGAAGATATTCGATGACTTATCAGTTGAAGTAAAAACCCGATTTCTTAAGGGAAACACTGCCAAGGCAATCATTGGTGAAGCGATAAAGGAAAAGACAGACCTCATTGTTGTAGGTGCAACAGGTTACGGTGGCCTGTCTGAGTGGCTCCTTGGTAGCACAGCTCATAAAATCGCTAGAAACTCACCATGCCCAGTTATGATCGTGAGATAGAGGAGTAATAGAATATGTCGTATTGGGATGACTGGTTTAGATGCTTCGGACGGCGTGGAGGGATCTTTGGAAACCTTGATCGCTTTATCGAAGACATGGAGAAGGAACTAACTGACTCTATCAAGATGATAAATGTTCCAGATCATTTACTAATTGAAAGAAAGTATCCTGATGGAGCCATCAGAACGGAGTATGGTCCTTTCGTTTATGGTTATAACGTAAGGATTGGCCCTGATGGTAAACCAGTAATAAGAGAGTTCGGGAACATGAAGCCACAGTTCGTTGACGGAAAGATAGGCCCCATTAACCTTCAGGAGAAACGAGAGCCACTAGTGGATATAATTGAGGACGATGACTGTGTAAGGGTTATCGCTGAATTGCCTGGAGTAAAAAAGGAAGAGGTTCGTCTTCATGCTACTCCGCAGGAAATGACTATCAGTGTAGACACTGCTCAGAAAAAATTCTTCAAAGAGGTAAAGTTTCCTTCAGAAGTTGATGAGAATAGCGCTCAAAGCGTTTACCTAAATGGTGTGCTTGAGACTGTTTTCAAGAAACGTAAGCCAAAGGAGAAGGGAACAGACCTAAAAATAGAGTAATCCGTGTCAGGTGAAAAATGATGACCCCAAAATGGTATACGTATGCAGAAAAATGCACTTCACCAGAAGAACATCTTGGAAAACATTTTGACGGAATGCTAGATGGTGATTATGGACATCTGATCATTTCTGATAAAAAACTTATCTTCGTAAAGGAGGAAGGGTTCATAAGGAAAATATTCTCTGCGCCTTTAGTTTTACTGTATGATAATGTAAAAGATATTCATCCAGTTGATGATCATCATCTTCTGATATCTGAAAAAACGGGGAAAAGGTACAAGTTTGCTACTGAGACAAACATTACAAACGTAAATATAGCAATCCATGAAAAAATAAAATGGGTGTAATCTCCCGTAGAAGCGAAATATATGTATAAGAATATTCTAGTAGCGACTGACGGATCAGATCCAGCTAAACATGCATCCGAATACGCAGCAGCTACAGCTGAAAAATGGGGGGCGCACTTACTTATTCTAACGGTTGTACCACAAGCTCCGTCAACATCATTTACAGATGTTTGTGAATGTGCATACGAAAATGACGATGATTACGAAAAAACTATCAGCTCCTATCACTTGGCTGTTCTTGATGAAGCATTAACATCACTGAAAGAAAAACATCCAGAACTCAGTGTATCCACTCTTATGAAAAAGGGAGATGCTGCAATGCAAATATTAGCGGTTTCCGAGGAAGCTGAAGTGGATCTGATAGTGATGGGGTGTAGGGGTCAAAGTGGATTAACGGAGTGGTTCCTTGGTAGTGTAACTAGTCATGTTGTGAGTCACTGTATGAATCCAATCTTGATCGTAAAATAACCTCGCGCAGAGGCAAAAAACCTCCAAAACCGGTGATCGAACCTCCATGGTTGAGTATAAAATCGTAGTTTACGGGGGATATCACCACCTGCGATGGGGTTCGAACCCTACCCCGTACAATAGCGGAACTCCCTGCACTGAACGAGGATAATGAATGTTTATAGAATAATATTTTAGGTGCATCTCATCGGCTGCGCTCTTGGAACAAAACGAGTGTGTGAAACTATCCCAGTCCACCAATTTTGATAAATTATTTAGGATAGGTGTATAACAATCTTGGCGGAGTGGTCCCCCTATTTGGGAGCTGTCAATTCTCTACCTCTAAAAGGAACCTCGCTTAACAGTTTAGCTTCCTCTATTTCTACGCTATTAATCTCGGTATATTTAGATAATGACACGATGAGAGGCACCTTGATTAGAGCTCGCTGATCCAGGCGAACCTCTTCTCGGTATCAAGGAATGCAACGGTGTTGCTTCCACTCACGTAGCCGCAGACCTCTCCGGGATTGATGACCAGTATACCGTTCTCCTCTCGAACCGACGCCCTATGAGAGTGCCCCCTGACCACCACAGCGTACTCACCGCTCATGGCCCTGTCCATCTCGGATTTCAGATGACCGTGGGTTAGAGCTATCCTCAGCCCGCCCTCCTCAATCTCGGCGAAGTAGCCCCTGAGGTCGGCCCCCACCTCGGCGTAGACCTTCTTCAGCTCCTCGGTCTCGGCGCAGTTGTTGCCAAACACACCGATCATGGGCACGCCCAGCTCTGCGTATGGCTTAGCCGTGAACAGCGAGATATAATCCCCGGCGTGTAGGACCAGCTTGACCCGCTCCTCCTTGAGGCGCTCGACGGCACTCCGGATCAGGGGAACGTTGTCGTGGGTATCAGATATGAGACCGATTATCATTTCGCTATCAGCTCCATGAACCTCGTGTAAGCCCCGTCCCAGTCAGCCCCGGATTGTGGCCTGTAGAACTGCTGGAGGAGCCTCTCGGCAAGTACACCCCTTGCCTCCCATACATCGTCAAGCATCCCGATTCCCTTGAGCTGCATGATGGCGTTCCCGATGGCCGTTGCCTCGACTGGCCCGGCGATCACGGTCCTGCCCGTGGCGTCGGCGGTGAGCTGGTTCATCACCTTGTTCTGCGAGCCGCCGCCGATGATGTGTATGTGCTCGTAGGTCTTGCCCGTGATTGATTCCAACTGACCCAAGGTGTGCCTGTACAGGACGGCGAGGCTGTCGTAGACGCACCTGATGTGCTCGCCCATTGACATGGGCTCCCGCTGCCCCGTGTCCCTGCAGTACTTGACTATCCTGGGCGTCATCTCACCGGGGGCCATGAAAGATGGGTCCCATGGGTCGATGAAGCACCTGAATGGCTCGACGTTGACCGCCAGCTCCTGGAGGTCGTCGTTTGTCACCGCCTCCCCCTTTCCCACCCACTCCCTGATCAGCTCCTGCTGGAACCAGAACCCAGGCAGGTTCCTGAGTAACCGAGTCGTACCCTCGACCCCGCCCTCGTTTGTGAAGTTCAAGTCATAGACGGCGTCGTTGATGATGGGTGAAGGCACCTCGGTCCCCAGCAGGCTCCATGTGCCGCTGCTGATGTAGCAGAACTCCTTAGCCTTGGTGGGTACCGCTGCAACCGCACTTCCCGTGTCGTGGCAGGCAGGTGCAGTGATGCTGATTTTATTCATAACTCCCAGGATGGTCCCCGGTTTCACGATTGGGGGAAAGAGGTCAATGGGTAGCCCTACTGCCTCTATTATCTCCTCGTCCCACGCCCCCTTGACGGGGTTGAATAGCTGGGTCGTGGTGGCGTGGGTCAGCTCGCACCTCTTCTCGCCCGTGAGCCAGAAATTGAACAAATCCGGGAACCCCAGGTAGCCGCCCGCCTTGTTCAGCGTCCTCTTCCTCCGCTTCACGAGGCTCGCCAGCTGGTACAGGGTGTTCAGTGGCAGGAACTGGACGCCAGTCCTGTCGAATATCTCCCTCCTGCCTATCCGCTCGAAGACCCACTCCATCATGCCCTCGGTGCGCTGGTCCCTGTAGTGGAACGGATCCTCCATGAGGTTGCCCTGGGGGTCAAGTAGGCCGAAATCGACGCCCCATGAGTCGATACCGATGCTCTGTGCGCCCTCGCTTGCCCACTCCACTCCCTTGATGGTCTCCCGCCATAGCTGCTGTATGTCCCATGACAGTTTCCCGCCCCTCTGGACCGGTGTGTTGGGGAACCTGTGTACCTCATGGATGCCGAAGGCGTCTCCGGTGTACTCGACCTTCATGACCCTCCCGTTGCTTGCGCCCAGGTCAACGGCTATGACATGCATAATTAACCCACCTTGACGTCGCCGCAGATGTGCACGGCCAGCCCCAGCTCGTTGAACATAGCTGCCTTTCCAGCCAGCGCCTTGTCGGCTGCCCCTGCTGATGGCGCGTAGACCACCTGGATGTGGTTCGCCTTGTGCTGGGCCATGAACTGGTCGCGGGACACGCCGTGCAGCACCGCGCTCATGATGGGCCAAGCCGGTGTGGTCGCGTCC
This sequence comes from uncultured Candidatus Bathyarchaeia archaeon, assembly GCA_964383685.1. Classification (GTDB taxonomy): domain Archaea; phylum Thermoproteota; class Bathyarchaeia; order TCS64; family TCS64; genus RBG-16-57-9. The sequence continues at coordinate 12,042 of CAYLJH010000017.1, forward strand.
CACCGCCTCTGAGTCTCCTCGGGTGGTAACTCGACAACTGATCCCCTGCCGATATCAACGTGTAGCCCATCGGTTTTCACGTAGACCCTGCTCCACACTATCTCGCCTGGCTTGCTGTCGCCCTTCAGGCTCCCCCCGCCCAGGGGGAAGTACATTGGTGGCTGCCTCTCACTGCTGGCTCCCTCGTACCCACCTTTGAAGTGGGATGGAGGAGCGCTGCCGCTGATGAGGAACACCCAGACGTATTGATTGTCATACCAGTCCCCCCACCTGACGTCGTGGAGGGTTGTATCAGGGTTGTACCCCATGGCGGTCCACACCCTGTTTGTTATTAGCGCGTCAAGCCCCGCCCCCTCGTCTACCTCGTTGAAGTGGGGCAGCGGCTTGCCCTCGAATAATATCTCCCCGGATACCTCGTGGTGTACGGGGGGCCTGTCCGTGCAGTTGAGCAGCCCCTCGACCAGGTCGCTGGCGGGGGCCATGTCCTTGAGGCCCTGCTGGTACTGGATTCCTATCATCGCGCAATCGAACTCGTCGGCGATCCTGACGGCCGCGATGTACATCTTGCACTGCTCGTGTATCTGGCGCTCGGTCAACTCGGTGGCCTCATCGGTGCCAGTCACAAACGTCATTCCCTTGAGGTCGAGCCAGTCCCTGACGTTCCTTGCCTCGTCATCGCTCACGGTCCGCATCTTGGCCACCAGGGCACTCTGGCTGAGCCGCTCCTTGTAGACGCCCAGAGGGTTAAGCAGCTCGTCCTCGATGATGCCGTTGTACATGCCCATGCAACCCTCGTCGAAGATGCCCATAATTGCCTTCTCGGACCTCAACTGGGCCGCCAGTGCCTTTCCCAGCTTCACCTCGTCCTCGGGGAGCTTTGATATGTCAAGGAGCCTGACGTGGCTGGTGTCATGGGTTATTTTCCCGTCCTTGAGCCACTCCCTGATTGATTTCAGGAAGAACTCGTCGTCAAAGTTCAGGCTCCAGATGGTGCTGTACTCGACGCCCATCTTCGTGAGGCTGGCGTTGAGGTTCAGCATCCCGACCAGCCCGGGCCACTGGCCGCTCCAGTTTGCAAGGGTCAGGATCGGCCCTTTATGGTCGCGTAGCCCCGCCAAGACGTGGTGGCTGTACTGCCACACCGCCTCGGCCACTATGACCTTGGCGTCCTTTGGGATATCCCTGAAAACCTCCATGCCCATGCGCTGGTTCCAGATGAAGCCGTGGTCCAGCTCCTCGTCGTAGGGGTGGCCGCGCTTGATGGTGTAGCCCTCTTTCTTGAAGACGGCCTTGACCTTTTCCTCCATCTCTGACTGGGCGGGCCAGCACTCCTGGTTGGCCGCTAACCTGAGGTCGCCGCTGGTGACGAGGATTATCTCGTTGTCCCCAATGGGCTCGGGCTCCGTGATAACTGGTAATTGATAAGGAGTCATACATGGGAATGGGGAAGTTGGGGCTTAAAACTTAGTCCCGGCGGCCGGCCCTGTGCAGGATGTCCTCGACCTTGAGTATCTCAAGGGTGGTGGTGAGGCCAGGGGCGATGAGGGTTGATCCCGAGACCACCTGTATCACGTCGTTCCTGTAAAAGTACTCGCGTTTTAGCCCCTCGTTGACGGCCCGGATGATGAGTTCGTCCCTGTCATCGGTCCAGGGTACGGCCATGGGTTTGACGCCCCAGTACATGTTCATCCTCCTGCTGATCCGCGGGTCCTTGGCCACGGTCAGTATCGTTGCCCTTGGCCTGTGCTTGCTAACCATCAAGGCGCTCATGCCGCTCCTAGTGACGACCAGTATGGCAGCGGGCCCCACTGCGTCAACTGCACGGGTGGCTAGGTCTCCGATGATATCCGTCAGCGGCAGCCCCTTCATCTCCGCGTGCTCCTTCTTGTGGATCCGCTCCTGCACCACGGCACCGATGTTGTTCATTGTCCTGACTGTTTCCACAGGGTACTTTCCCACGGCTGTCTCACCGCTAAGCATCACGGCGTCCGCCCCATCAAGCAGGGCGTTGGCCACATCGCTGGCCTCGGCGCGGGTTGGCCGTGGGTTCTCGATCATGGACTCAAGCATCTGGGTTGCCACGATAACCGGCTTCCCAAGGTTGTTGCACGCCTCGATGATCTTCTTCTGGAGCAGAGGCACGTCCCAGGGCGGTATCTCGATGCCCAGGTCACCCCTGGCTACCATGATGCCGTCGCTGGCGTTGATTATTTCACTGATATTGTTCACTGCGTCACCGTGCTCGATCTTGCTTATCAGCGGCTGGGTGCCCCCTTCCCTCCAGATGGCGGCGCTCACGGCGTCAACATCGTCCTTTGACCTGACGAAGCTGGCGGCGAACCAGTCGCACTCCATCTCCACACCGAACTTGATGCCCTCGATGTCCTTTTTCGTGGGCGGACTGAGAGTTAGCTCGGCCCCCGGCGCGTTCACTCCCTTCCTGCTGGATGCGACGCCTCCGGACACGACCCTGACGATGAAGCCCTTCTTGTCAGCGTCAATTTTCACGATCTCAAAGTCGATGATGCCGTCGTTGATGAAGAGGTGCCCCCCCTCACGCACTTCGCTTGGTAGCCTTGCGTAGTTAACGGGGAACTCATCAGCGTTCCCGATAATGTCCTTGGTTGTGAAGTGAACTTCCTGCCCCTCCACGAGATCAACGGGAGCCTCCAGCTGACCGAGCCTGATCTTTGGGCCAGGCAGGTCAACCAGTACCCCGCACTCCCCGTGGTCCATTACATGCTCGATGACCGCCTTGTGCGCCTCCTGCGAGCCGTGGCTCATGTTGATGCGGGCCACGTCCATGCCTGCCTCGATCATGGCGTCCAGGGTCTCAGGATCACTGGACGCGGGGCCGATGGTGCACACGATCTTGCTACGTATGAAGGGAAGCGCCATTGTACTAGGAAGAAACATTGGGTATGTTAAAAGAGGCACGGGAGAGGCTTCCTGGTCCTTGCGGGATGGCTAGGATCGTTGACGTAATCGAGTTATTCGCCTAGAATGATGCAGACAAACTGGTCATGGACGCAGCCCAGAAGGGTGCGCTGGCAGATTCTTTTATTTAGATAAACCCCGTGTGTTATCCCAATAGAATTTCATGGAAGGTCTTCATTGGAGTACGACAAAATATTAACTGACATCCTGGGAAGGAAAGATTTCCTGGTGGTCGGCAAGAGCGTGATACGCACTGACGCCCTTGACAAGGCACTGGGCAGGGCAAAGTACACGGCCGACTACGTCCCCAAGGGCACAACCATCCTCAAGGTCTACCGCAGCACGGTAGCCCACGCCAACATCAAGTCCATCGACACCAGCGAGGCATTGAAGGTGCCAGGCGTCGAGGCCATCTACACCGG
>CAYLJH010000017.1:15500-17495 GCA_964383685.1 uncultured Candidatus Bathyarchaeia archaeon
CACATCTGGAACAGGGAGGAGAGCCTGGCATACAGCAACAAACGGTTCCCGGCGAGGATTCACTACAAGAGCGCCTGCACCAAGGACGGCAAGGTAACGGGGATCGAGGTCAAGATCACATTAGAGTGCGGCGCATACGCCAACAGGAGCCCCTTCTGGCTCTGGAGGCAGACGGCCCACGCGGGCGGCCCATACGAGATAGACAACTGCTGGATCGACGGCAAGGCCGTGTACACGAACAAGGTGTACGGCGGCAGCTTCCGTGGGTTCGGTGACCTGGCCCTCCACTTCGCGTTGGAGCAGCAGATGGACAAGCTGGCAGACGCCATCGGCATGGATCCCATCGAGTTCAGGCTCAAGAACGTCCTAGTTGAAGGTGGCAGGACCACCTGCGATCAGGTTCTTGACCACAGCGTCGGCATCAAGGAATGCCTGGAAGCGGTTAGGGATGCATCAGACTGGGCCAATCATCGTGAGCCAGTCTGGGACGGCACGAAGGTAAGGGGCTACGGGGTCGGGCTTGCCTACCACGGCATAAGCACGAGTCGCAGCAGTCCTGACTGGAGCGCGGCAAGCCTGATGATGAACCAGGACGGCAGCTGCAACTACCGTACAGGCATCGTCGAGATAGGCCAGGGAAGCCCATTCGGCCACATCAAGATCGTCAGCGAGATCATAGGCGTTCCACCGGAGAAGATCAGGATAGACCTGCCGGACACCGACAGCACAATGAACGCGAAGCCCACACACGGGAGCCGGGGGCTCATGCTGGGAGGAACCGCTGCAGCAAAGGCGGCACTGATGCTCAGGGAGAGCATGGTGAACTGCGCCGCTGAGCTGTTCGAGGTTGACGCCGACAGGATAGACCTGCGCGACAACAAGGCGTTCGACAGGAAGAACAAGGAAAACGTCATCGACATCAAGGAGCTTGCCGAGGAGATGTACCTCAGGGACTATAACCCGGGCGCACACGGCTACTTCAAGGCACCAAAGCGTTTCTTCGACCCGGTTACAGGGTTAGGAGTCAACTACAGCGTATACACCTTCGCCGCAACCGTGGCCGAGGTAGAGGTGGACACCGAGACAGGCGAGACATTAGTCATCAAGATTTGGCCCGCCATGGACTGTGGGAAGGCAATCGACCCCATGATTATCGAGGGGCAGATAGAGGGAGCCATCAGCCAGGGCATGGGGTTCGCGTTGATGGAGAACATGGAGATTGATGACAAGGGCAAGGTAATCAACCCCAATTTTACCGACTATGTGATACCTTCGAGCCTTGATACGCCAGAGATTCACCCATGTATCATCATCGAGAAGCCCTACAAGCACTCCGCGTTCGGAGCCAAGGGAGTGGGCGAGCCAGCAATCATCAGCATCGTGCCCACAATCACCAACGCAATCTACCACGCCACGGGCCAGAGGTTCAGCACCGTGCCCATCAGGCCGTGGCAGATGCACAAGGCGTTGAAGGAGGCGAGGAAATGAGGCCCATTCCAAAGTTCCAGTACCACTCACCGGAGAGCGTGAGCGAGGCACTGTCACTGCTGGTTGAGCTTGAGAACGCGTCGCCAGTAATCGGCGGCTCTGATCTCATGATAGCCATGAGGAACGGGGTTATTGCCCCGAGCCACGTTGTGGACCTCAACGAGATTCACGAGTTAAACTACATCAAGGAAGAGGAAGGGGTCATCAAGATAGGGGCGACAGCTACGCATACCCAGGTAGCCAGTAACCTCATCGTGGCCCAGGTTCATTCGCTTGTGGACTCCGTCAGCAGGATTGGAAGCCCACAGATCAGGAACAGAGGAACCATAACTGGCAACATATGCAACGCATCCCCAGCCGCTGACTCCGCGCCGCCACTGCTGGTACACGGTGCAGAGGTAGAGATCAAAAGCCTAGATGGTGCAAGAGTCATCCCGAGGGCTGACCTCTTCACAGGACCAGAGATGAACGGCCTGGAAACAGGCGAGCTTCTGACGGAGATACGCA
>CAYLJH010000018.1:0-14969 GCA_964383685.1 uncultured Candidatus Bathyarchaeia archaeon
ATCGATGAGATGGCTGGAAAGAAGAGCCCCGCCTAGGGGGGTAGTCAATACTACCTCCTTTTAATTTTAGCTAAAAAGTCATGGTTTCCAGACGTTGTACCATCTGGCGTAGCTCTTTTTCTGCCACTCCGGGCGGTCGGTGGGGTACAGGACCCTGTAATCATATGACGATGCCTCGTCCTCAGTTGCACCGTCCTGGATTAGCCCCTGCATTATCCACCTGACCTCTTTCATCCACGCTAGCTGGCGCTCCACCTCGTCCAGGCCACATAGCGGCCCGTGGCCGGGTATGATAGTCTCAATGTCCATCTTGAGCATGCTCTGGAACGCCTCGATCCAGTGGTCCGGGTTCGCTGTGGGGTCTCCCGCCCATGGAAACCTCCCCACGAAGAGCAGGTCACCTGCGAACAGCGTCCTGTCATCTAGGACGTAGACCGTGCTGCTGCAGTCGCTGTGGCCACCGTGGTGGGTGAACTGGACGCCGTCGATCTCCCAGCTGTCGGTGAACGTGATGGTTGGGACCACGATCTCCAGCCCCTCGAAGAGCCACCACCTCTCGGGGGCGTCGGTCCTGTAGGTCTCAAGCATCTTCTCCAGACTGTCAGGTGACCACTCCTTCTTGAGGCCCTGCTCCATCTTCTCCCAGAGTCTCCTGTGGCCCACTATCTCAAGGTCTCTGAACACCATGTTGCCGAACACGTGGTCCCCGTGGATGTGGGTGAGGAGCAGATGGCTCAGGGGCTTGCCCGTGGCCCTTGGGATGGCCGCCCTGAACTTGCGGGCGGAGCCGGGGTACTGGGCATCAACCACTATCGCGGTGTCGTTGAGCTCGATTACACCCACGTTTCCGCCCGTCTCGCCGTCCCAGTTGGCGTGGACACGGCTTGAGACCTTGTTTAGCTTCATAGAATCACTGGATTAGCATGGTTTCACTTGATTATAAGATGATGAGGTTCACCAAAATGGGAACGTTTTATACTTGAGGCTCTGTGTGCTATCAGCAATGAGTGCCCAAGAGCGGATCAAGGCCATAGAGGAAGAGTTGGCGAAGACGCCCGTCAACAAGGGCACAAACCGTCACCTTGGTGTACTCAGGGCCAGGATAGCCAAGCTCAAGCAGCAAGAGGAGGACAGGGTCACAAGGGGCCAAGGCCAGAGGGGAGACGGCTACACGGTCAGGAAGGACGGGGACTCAACGGTGGTCCTGCTGGGACTGCCCAGCGTTGGAAAGTCCACATTACTTAATCATCTCACGAACAGCAACAGCAAGGTCGGCGCATACGATTTCACTACCCTGACAGTCATTCCGGGCATCCTCAAGTACGGGGGGGCCAACATCCAGATACTGGACATCCCCGGTATCATCAGGGGGGCGAGCCACGGGAAGGGCCTCGGGAAGAGAATACTATCGGCGACAAGGTCGGCTGACCTGATCCTGGTGCTCATCGATGTGTTCAACCCCAAGATGAGAGGGATGCTTCTGAATGAGATCAGGGCAATCGGTTTGCGTCCAGACGAGGACCCGCCAAACATCGTCATCGAGAAGCGCGCCTCGGGCGGCATTTTCATCACTGACATGGTGGGCATGACCAAGATGGAGCACGAGGGAATCAAGGACATCCTCAGGGAGTACAGGTACCACAACAGCAGGATAGTCATCAAGGAGGACGTGTCCTATGACCAGTTCGTTGATACATTGCTGAAGAACACGGTGTACGTCCCCACCCTCACGGTGCTCAACAAGATAGATATGGTTGACAACGAGTATGTCGAGGAGCTTGAGGGGTCCCTGGACCACTACGTCATACCCATCAGCGCGGACAACGACGTGAACCTTGAGCGCCTCAAGAAGGAGATATTCGAGCACCTTAACCTCATACGCATCTACATGAAGCCCAGGAGGGAGAAGGCGGACATGGAGGAGCCCATGATCGTAAGGGACGGCTCAACGGTGGGAGATATCGCCAGGATGGTCCACGGTGACCTCAGGAAACGGCTCAGGTACTCCCGGATCTGGGGCAAGAGCGTAAAGTTCGGCGGCCAGAAGGTATCGGCGAAGCATGTCCCCATGGACGAGGACATTCTCACGTTCTACGCCTAGTAATTGTTTTATCGGGACTTGTAGACCTTGAGCTCCTTGGGGAGCTTCTCGGACGCGTACCTCAGAATCAACGCGGGTGACTCGGGCTTCCACTTGACAAGATAATCATGTATCTCCTGTGGGTGTTCCTTGCTGGCCTCCTTGAGCATCCAGCCGGCACCTTTCTGCACCATATCATCACCGTCGGTCATGAGCCTATCGGCTACCCTGAAAACGGAGTCAAGCATGTCCCCCTTCCTCGCGATGGGGACGAGGCTCACGGCGGATGCGCGTCTCCTCCACCTACTTTCTGACCCCGTCCACTCTATTAGGGACTTGACGTGGCTTGGATCGTCCCTGACTGCCAACGCAATCAGCCCGCAGCAAAGGTTGTCGGTGTTGGCCCAGTTAGTGAGGTAATCAACCCATCCGTCGAACCTTGGAAAATGCTCCCCCTTGATGTGGCGCTTGAACCGCCTCAGCATGTGGATTCCCACCTCGGACAGAGTCAGGTTCCTTGTGCGCATGAGCTCCTCGGTGAGGTCCATGGCCCCCGGCAAGTCGCCTTTCAGTTCCTTGTAGTATTTTGCGGCAATGGCTTTGGCATCAGGCGCTGCGAGCCCGTAGGTCTCGATCTCCTCCTTGAAGTAGCGCCTGTGGTCCGCCTCCCTCTTGGGGTCGTGGAGCGCCTCGACATCAGCGATTACCCTGCGGGCGAGCTCACTCAATACGCCTCACCGATCTTCGCATGGGTCACCTTGATGGCCGTGTCCTGTTTGCTGAGGATGATGGTCTTTTTCCAGTCCTCGCGCTCCTCGGGGTAGTCGAGCCTGTAATGGGCACCCCTGCTCTCCTTGCGCTCCATGGCGGCCCTGATGATGAACTCGGATGCGTCCAGCGCCATCTCAAGCTCAAGGGCTGCCAGCATTTGCTTCCCAGGTTGAGCCACGATCAGCCTCGACGAGTCCCTGAGCTCTGATAGCCTCTCGTACGCAGCGACCAGCATATCGGCGTCCCTCAGGATGCCGGCGTTCTCCCACATGTTCTCCCTGAGGCGCTCCATGATGGCCGCTGGTGTGAACCCTGTCTCCCTCTTTGACCGTTTCTCGATGCGCTCGACCTCGTCAGTGGCCATCTCCTCGATGTCCACGAGTTCCTTGTCAGCGCAGTACTCAAGTGCCTTCAAAGCAGCACGCCTACCGAAGACGGTTACATCGGTGAGCGCGTTTCCCCCGTGTCTGTTGGCCCCGTGGATGCCGCCCATGACCTCCCCGGCAACGAATAAGCCCTCTACACCGGTCTCGCCGTCGCTGTTGGCTACGACGCCGCCCATGGTAAAGTGGCTGATGGGGGCGATCCTGAACGGCCTCTCATGTGCCCTGAGTTTCTCCTTGTAATAGTCGAGGCTCGCCATGCCGAGGAACTGGTCAGGGTCCGCGTTTTTGATAACCTCTCTCGCGTCAAGCAGTACTGCCCCCTCGATGCCGCTTCCCTCGTGTACCTCCATCATCATTGCCCTGGACAGCGTGTCCCTGCTCTTGGCGATGTACGGCCTCTCTGTGACGTTGTGCTTGGCGGGTATGTCCTCGCCCAGGACGTTGAGGATCTTCCCCTCCCACACCACGGGGCCGTCAACCAGCAGCGGCGGGGCGTCCGGCTCGGCAAGTGCCAGGGGGAAGAACTGGCAGTACTCCATGTCCCTGAGCCTCGCACCGGCGTGGAACGCCAGACTGTACCCGTCCCCGGTGGTCTTCAGCGGGCAGTCTGTCCTCTTGAAGAGGGCCCCCGCGCCGCCTGATGCCAGCAACACGGCCTTGAACTGGAAGAGGACCACGTCCATGTCCTTGCTGCTGTACCCAACGGCACCCACGACGCGGCCATCGTCTTTGATGAACTTTGTAATTATCACGTTCTCCACGAACTCAACTCCCTTGTCCTTCAGGTACTTGACCTGGGGCAGCGTGATGCCCTGGCCTAACACGGAGCCGGGTGCGCCGACATGGATGCCGCCAAAACGCTCGTTGACGACGCAACCGTACTTGGACAGCTCAAGGACCCGTTCTCCCCCCTCCTGGACCAGGGTCTCGACCAGTCCAGGGTCGTTGACCATCTTCCCGGCGGTGAACGTCCGGTCCCTGTGCTCGTCAACGGTCATTCCGCCGACAGCTGCAAGGTAGCCGCTGCCCGCCACTATGGTGGTGTTGTTGTACCCGGCGGGTGCCTTTGAAACGAGGATTACATGGACGCCCTTTGCCTCGGCCTCGATGGCGGCCCTGAGTCCCGCGCCCCCGGTCCCGATGATGAGAAGATCAGTTTGAACGTGGATAACCATGGGGAAAATAGGGGTTGATGGGGTTTTAAAAGTGCCCTAGAGGAGCCGTTCCAGATGCCTGATCTCGGCTGCGAGGTTCTCCTCGTATTCCCCCTGGTCGGCGGCGATGAATACTTTCTCTCCCTCGCGGAGGGCCGCTAGTCTTTCGATGAACCAGCCCACGATGGCCGCTACGCGGTACGCCTTTGAGAACGTAATTATCTCGGACTCGACGGGGGTTGATCCGTAGCCGTACGCTTCAAGGAAGGTCCTCTCCTGTTGCTCGGTCAAGCCGTTCTCTTCGATGAACCCGCCCAGCTCCATGAAGAAATAGTTGTAGTGGGCAAGCTCCCAGTCGATGAACTTGATTCCGTTGCCGGTCTGGATGAAATTCCCCAGTATTGGGTCGTCGTGGATCAGCGAGTTTGAGTCATACCCTGCGAGGTGCGGCTCTATCTGTGAGTACATTGCCATCAACCTCTCCCAGAGCGCCATCACTTCACGATGTAGTTCCTCACCGAGGCGGGCACTGTTGACCGTGATGTTGTTGCGGGTCCAGTCGCTGACTGGGCTGACCGGCCCCCTATTCGGCCCCTTGATGCCGTGGAGTTGTTTCAGGCTCCCGGCTATCTCAATGAGGGCAGCGTCATCAAACTCCTTGAGCACCGTGCCTTCGATGTACTCCTGGACCGTGTAGTCGTACTCCATGAGGTTCCTGGATGTGTCAATGTAGAATGGTCTGGGACCCAGGAAGCCGTCGATGGTCCTGAGAACCTCGTACTCCTTCTCGGCGTTCTTGAACTGGGTGTTGGCGTAAACCCTCAAAATCAGCTTGCCCCGCCCGGTTTCCAGGAGGTAGTTCTGGTTGTGGGCCCCGTGCCCGATGACGCTGTGGCCCTCCACCTCGGTGGCCAGCTGGCTACTGATGTGGTCCAGCAGTTCCCGGGTGACGAGGCTCATGCCTGGTCTACCCCTCTACCGCGAGGGGGGCTTTGGCGACATTGATTGCGTCGCCCTGTTTGCACACGTCGAGGGACATCTTCCACTCGTCGCTGCTCTCGGGGTAGTCGAGCCTGAAGTGGGTGCCCCTGCTCTCCTCCCTGGCCAGCGCGGCCTTTGCGGTGAGCACGGAGGCCAGTATGGCCATCTCTGCCTCAAGAAGCCGCTTGACGGCCGCTGTGTCAGCCCCCTTGGCTGAGTCAGCTTCCTCGCCTAGCACGGCCAGCATGTTCAGCGCCTCGTTGAGCTTCTCGCCGCTCCTGACGACGCCCACGTGGGTCCACATGAGCTCCCTGAGCTTGCCGTGATAGTCCTCGGACTCGCTCTCTCCATTCTTTGCCTGGATGCGCTTGATCTCATGGTCCGCGCTCGCATCTACTATTGACGCCTCCTCGGCGTATGTTGTAGCCGCGGCTCCTGCCCTGGCCCCGAAGACTATGATATCGGTCATGGCGTTCCCGCCTATCCTGTTGGCACCGTGGACGCCGCCCGCGACCTCACCCGCCACGTACAGGCCGGGCACGTTTGTCTCGCCGTCAGGGCTCATCCTTACGCCGGCCATGACGAAGTGGCAGAGTGGGGCCACCTTGATTGGCCTCTCGGCCACTTTGACGGCCTCCATGACGTTCCTGTGGCCCTGGTTCCTGAACAGGTCCATGCCGTGCTCCTTGATTACCTCGGTGGCGTCGATGAGTGCAGCACCGTCCACGCCTTTCCCGTCCGCTACCTCGCGCATCAGCGCCCTTGACAGCAGGTCCCTGCTCATGAGGGCAAGCGGCCTTGCGGTGATGTTGTGCTTCTTGACCAGGTCCTCGCCGTCGATGTTGATTATCCTCCCCTCCTCGACCACGGGGCCGTAGACCGGTATCAGTGGCTGGCCCGGCTCGGCGAGCCCCACGGGCAGGAACTGGACGAACTCCATATCCCTGAGGACCGCGCCCGCCTCGTATGCCAGCGCGTACCCGTCGCCCGTCATGCTGAGGGGCACATCGGTCCTGGTGTAGAGCCCACCTGAGCCCCCTGCCGCCAGCACCACTGCCTTGGCCTTGAATACAACTGGCTCCTCCTGGAGACCTACCGCTCCGACGACCTTCCCGTCCACCTTGAGGAGCTTTGTGATGAGGCAGTTCTCCACGAGCTTTACGCCCTTTCCCTTGAGGTAGTTGACCATGGGCATGATGAAGCCCAGCCCCCTTGACTTGGGGTCGTCGCCGCAGCTGACCATCCCGTTGTGTGTCTGGAGGGCCATGCCGTACTTCTCAAGCTCCATAATCCTGTCCCGCCCCTCATCGACCATCACCTTGACCAGCGCGGTGTCGTTGATGTCCTTGCCGCCCGCCATGGTGGCCTTGTAGTGCTCCTTCTCCGTGACGCCGCCCACCGCTGCCCTGAACCAGCCGTTTGTGACGACGCTCGAGGTCTTCATGCCGGTTGGTGATTTTGATACAATTAATACGTCGGCTCCCCGGGCCTCTGCCTCAATGGCCGCCCGTAGCCCTGCCCCGCCGCTGCCGATGACCAGCACGTCGGTGGTGTACTCTTTAACCATGGGGTACGGTGCCACTGATCACCTAAAAACAGTTACTCGGAGAGGTAGACACGTTCAAGACATAGGTCCTCTGCCGCCTCCCTTGTGAGGACGGCCTCCACCTTGAGCTTTGGGTCGAACTGGTTGAGGGTCGCCTGTATGCTGGGCAGGGTGAGGTGGGTGCAGAGCCCGTTGAGGAAAGTGCCGCAGTCCACGCCCACGTCGAGGAAAGCCTCGAAGAAGGGGCACCTGTTGATGACGAAGGTGACGCTGGTCTCGTCTTGCTTGTGGACGCTGATCTCGGCTCCTGTCTCGGACATGAACCGCCTGTAGACTTCCGCGCCTATCTCGATGCTGGTCATGCTCTCGGGTAGTGTCTTTCTCATCTGCCTTGCTACGATGACGCCCTGGCGCTGGCTTGATTTCTCCAATAGCTCAAGCGCCTTGTCGGACCCGATCTCCTCGACGGCGTTCATCACGTATAGAATCTGGAGCATGTATGCCCGCCTGACGCCGTCGAACATACTGGTTCAACCCATGCGGCGTTGTTTAAGGCTTTTTAAGCCAACAGGCGATGCTTCCCCTATGAAGGGGAGGTCGGTCCTTGAGGCTTCGGCGGTCTTTTTTGCCTTCACGTTGACCACCATGATGCTTCCCGGGGTCAGGGCACTCACGCGCTGGGAGACAAGGATACTCGGGGGCAGCTTCTTCACGGGGGCACTGATGATCGTTATCCCCCTCATGGCAATAATCGCCACCAGGCTGGATTTCGAGGAGGTGGGGATCAAGATATCGGGCTGGAGGGGCAGCGTCAACGCCGGGTTCAAAGGGTACCTGGCGTTCCTAGTGCCACAGTTCATCATGACCTACTTCGCCGGCTGGGGAGTTGACTACAGGGAGTACGGGGTGTTCGCGAGCCTTCTCGGCCTCGTGGTGCTCGTCATGAGCTACATTTTCCTACGGAACCTGGGCAAGGGAGCGAATGCTATATCGAGATTGAGAGTTGTATTGATGGCCGCCATCGTACTGATCCCTTTCGCCATGGCGTTCCTCTTTGAAACCCTCTCACTCAAGCTGTTCACATCTTTCATGTGGCAGGTGCTAATCGGCGGCTTTGCCGAGGAGTTCCTGTTCAGGGGCTACATCCAGTCCACCGTCAACCGCGAGTACGGGAAGCACTGGACGGTGAAAGGGGTCAAGTTCGGGCCAGGCATCATGGTTTCTTCAGCCCTATTCGGGCTATCCAGGGCAATGGTGGCTATGAGACCCTGGAACGGGGTCTACTCGTTGAGCATCGGCTTAGGAATTTACGCCTTCGCACTCGGCCTGTTCTACGGCATGATAAGGGAGGCCACGGGGGATATCATCGGGTCAGGCACCGCAAACGCGTTGATAGACGGGGTCGGGGCCACGTTCATCAAGGCCGTGACGTGACCACTGGAATCACAAGGCACTAATCCATTTGGGCTTATGACTCATCATGGCGGTCATCGAGTTCATCGCGAGGGCGGTTATCAGGCGGGGCGATGAGGTTCTTCTAGCCCACGGGATAGGCAAGTCAAACACGTTCCTCCCTGGCGGACACATCGAGCCTGGGGAGTACGCCGGGGAAGCCCTGAGGAGGGAGCTATCGGAGGAGCTTGGTGTTGACTCGGTCATCGGTGAGTTCGTGGGCGTCCTTGAGCACAAGTTCACCGACAGGAAAGGCAGGCGCTACGAGGAGGTGAACCTGTTCTTCGAGGCATCAATAGAGACACCGGATGTGGCCTCGGTGGAGGGGCACCTAGAGTTCATCTGGGCGAATCCGGACGAGTTCAAAGCGAGGAAACTGCTGCCAAGTAACCTCCCCGGCTTGCTGGCGGAATGGTTTGAAACAGGTAGACCTTTCCACGATAAAGTGAGTGATTAGAAAAGATATGGTTGGGGTTTAGGCCCCGATCTTGTTGAGGTACTGCTTCCTGCGGTACAGGACGCCCATGACGTCCGCGGCCCTCTCAGGTGTGATGTAGACTGGGACCCTCGCGTCTTCGAGGATCTTGGCTGACTCGCCCGCTACGTCCGCTGATGGGTCGATGACTATGACCGGCTTGTCGTACTTCTTGTAGGTCTTTAGCAATGTGCCGTTGATCCACTGGTACATCCCGGTCAGGTCAGCGTCGGGTACGTCTGGGAACATGGTCTTGATGATGCTCGTTCCAAGGCTGATTGTGATCATGCCGTGGATCTCGGGCTGCTTCAGGACGATGTCCGGTACGTTGAGGAAGCTGTTCATGTTCAGGGTAGCTGTCAGGTCAACGGGGTTCTTGGCGTTACCGAAACCTGGGATAAGCTCCTGGATCTCTGCCTGCGCCTCCTCGCTGAAGACTGGCACCTTGAGGCCGTTCTGGATTAGCCTGTCCGCTGTCTCGACTGCAACGCCGCCGCTGTTACTGACGATGGCGATGTTCTTGCCCTCTGGTAGGGGTGAGTACAGCAGTCCCTTGACATAGTCGAACATCTCGGAGCTATCGTAAGCCCTGATGACGCCTGCCTGCTTGAACGCGGCATTGTAGACCGCGTCGCTTCCCGCGATTGAGCCAGTGTGGCTTGCCGCTGCCTTGCTGCCTTCCTCGGTCACGCCGACCTTGATGGCCACGATTGGCTTGGTCTTGGAGACCTCCTTGGCCGCCTCGTACCATTTCCTGCCGTTCTTTAGGCCCTCGATGTACAGTGCGATGATCTTGGTGTCCTCGTCCTGGCCGAAGTACTCCAGGTAGTTCCAGCCCTTGAGGTCGCTCTCGTTTCCGCTGCTGACGAACTTTCCTATGCCTATACCCATGGACGATGCCCTGATGTACAGCTGGAGCCCGTATCCGCCGCTCTGGGACACGAAGGCTACCTCGCCGCTCTCGTGTAGGTATGGGATCATCAACGCGCTGAGCTTTGCCTCGCTGCTGGTGACGCCCATGCAGTTTGGTCCGATGAACCTGGTGTGTCCCTTGGCTATCTTGACGGTCTCGGCGATGAGCTTGTTTCCGTCCTCGCCTGCCTCGCTGAAGCCGCTGGTGATGACGACCGCGCCCTTGGTCCCGATGTCTGCAAGCTCCTGGAAGACGCTTGGGACGAACCTGGCGGGTACGACGACCAGTGCCATGTCAACTGGACCTGGAACGTCCTTGACGCTCTTGTAGCATGGGAGATCAAGGATCTCCTCGGCGCGTGGGTTGACGGGATATATTGGGCCCTCGAAGCCGCTCTGCTTGATGGCGTTGAGGATCATGTAACCCCACTTGAAGGGATCAGTGCTCGCACCAATAACCGCTAGGCTCTTTGGCTTGAGTATTTTATCTAGTGCAATGTTGGCATCCAAGTCGTTTCAACTCTGATGGTTTCAAGGAAATGTGCCCTCAATCCTATATAAAACTGTATCAAAAGGGGGAGAGCGGGGGCTTGGTTGAGTAATTACTGGCATGCGCCTATCGGCCTATACCTAACAATGTTAAGTAAGGTTTATAACCCACAACGTTATGGTTAACAATGTTAAGTATGCGGGAAATGGGAAAACGCAGACGAGGGCACCACGGGCCCCACCCCGAGAGGGGATGGGTCCAGTTCCTACTCCTAATGCTACTCAACGAGGAACCAAAGCACGGGTACCAGCTCGCCGAGGAACTCCAGACACGTGGATACGTGAGGGAGGGCCGGTTCAAGACCGGCAGCCTATACACCATCCTCAACAGGATGGAGAACAAGGAAATCCTCACCTCGAAACACGAGGAGAGCGAGGCGGGCAGGCCCAGGCGGGTTTACAGCATCACCGAGGACGGCAGGGAACACCTGAAGAACGGACTCCAGTACATGCTCCGCCGCAAACAGTTCCTGGACGAGATGGAGAAGTACTACCGGCTACACTTCCCCGAGCCCGCTACTGACGGAGAAAAAGAAAATGCGTAAACACATGCACGGACGAGGCATGGGCGGCCACTGCGGTCCCCGGAAGGCGATGAGCCTGAAAGAGGAGATCGAGATGCTTGAAAAGATGAAAGAGCATCTTGAGGCCAACCTAGCAAACGTCACAGAACGACTTGAGAAGCTGAAGGCTTAACCTAGCAACGGCAGGCCCCCAGCTTCGAGAGAATAACACCCCCCTTTTTACTTAACCTTATTCACAAACGACCCTGCCAACAGGACCTGAGTCGCTTTCATAAACCGTCACGGGCCAGTCCCATCCATGAAGATGAAGGTAATGGAGCACGGACCATTCGGGTGCCTGGTGTACAGGGGAACCGTTGACAGCATTGATGAGATCACAGGGAACTACGAGAAAATGGAAGTGGTGGAGGAGACAGGGGTAACGGTCTACATCTCACCCATCAGGGAAGGCTAGCCGCCCCGTCCCTTCTTGACGGCCTCGGCGGCACCGTACGCCAGCATCATGTCGGCGTTTATCACGGTGTTGAACCTGAAGCCCCTCTTGACTGCCCACGTGACGCTGGTCAGGTTCGTCCACATACCGGCTGGCTTGCCGTGCTTGTCGGCTGTGTTTATTACGTGCTCAAGGGCGTCCGTGAACTGTTTGTTGTCATAATCAGGCGGCAGACCCAGGCCCAGGTTGTTGCTCAGGTCCCATGGACCCACATAGCAGGCGTCGATCCCTTCGACGCCCAGTATCTCGTCCAGGTTGTCCAGGCTCTCCTGTGTCTCGATCTGGACTGCCACGAATATCTCGTCGTTGGCGGTTGCCCTGTAGTCAGGGTCGTGCCTTGCGGCCCTCCTTGGGCCCCAGCCCCTGATGCCCTCCGGAGGGTACTTTGCGGCCCTGACGGCGGCCTCGGCTTCCTCCTTGTTGTTGACCCATGGTACCACGATACCGTGTGCGCCCAGGTCAAGGATTCGCTTGATTATGACGGGGTCGTTCCACTGTGGCCTGACAAGTGGGGTGCAATCGGTGCCCTCCATGGCCCGGAGCATCTGCTCCAAGGTCTCCAGGCTCATGGGGCCGTGCTCACCGTCAAGTAGTAGCCAGTCGAAGCCGCTGTGGCTCAGTATATCGGCCACATCGGGGTGGCCCATCTCCACGAAGGTGCCGACGGCGTTCTCGCCGTTGGCCAGTTTCTCTTTGAGAAGGTTCTTCATTTCGAGAAAGAGTGGGTGTTGACTCGGTATAAGTGTGCTTTGGGGGCTAACCGATCCTGAACCTGGGATGGCTCTTTTCCGGCCTCACCTTTTTCTCCATCATGAGCTGGCTGTACGCCGCGTCCACCATGGCCACGCCGGGGAAGAACTTTTCGGCGTTCTTCAGCGGCCCGTACAGGACGAAATCAGCGCCGATGACGGTGGGGATGGCGTTGGTCAGTCCCTTTACCACGGTCTGGGCGTCCTTTGTGTACTTCTCCTTGAGCCTCTTCCATGACGAGAGGGCGTTGTGTGCCCCGCAGCCACACGGGTAACCGTACTTGTCCTTTATGCGGTTGATCGCCTTGGCAGTGATTCCCAGGGTCGGGATGTCCAGCACGGCGGTATCAACGAGGATGTTCTCAATTCCCGCCGCCTCGGCTTTTGGCACCAGCTCTTCGATGAGCGGGTCCTTGTTGGATGATAGAACGTACCTGGTACCGTGCAGGAGGAGGATGGAGGATTTCAGCTTGGTCTCCTTGATGGCCTCGTAGAGCTGGTCCTTTGTGTGGGGGTTCAGTGAGTTCAGCACGATCCTGTCGATCACGCCTATCTCGCTGGCGTAGTGGAGGGCCTTCACCTGCTCCTTCTCGGCGACGACATCCAAGACGATTGGCATCTCTGTTTTTTCAAGTATAAAATCCATGTACTTTCCCGCCGCGACCGCGTTCTCAGATACCAGGTCAATCATAACGGGGAGGCCCGTCTTCTCGGTCATCATCTCGGCGTCCCTGATATGCTTCTCCGCCTTGTCCTTGTTGAATATCCCCTGGCCGTGGTCCGAGACGTTCTTGTCGCCGTTGTAGAACATGGAGCCGATCATGACCGTGGGGTAATGCCCCGGCTCGCCTCCAATCCTGACGCCGTGTATCTCGTACGTCTTCTGTTTCACTGAGTAATCGAACATCGTTGCATCTAATCTGCGGTGAGTGCTCTTGAATTTGTTGATTGGGCGTAAAAAATGAGTTAAGTTACCGGGGGCCAAGTATGGTTGATATGCCACCCAGCCACGAGATCGTTTTCCAGCCCGACGGGAAGAGGGGCAGGTTCCCGGAGGAGACCACCGTGCTTGAGGCGGCGAGGGCCCTGGGCGTTGATATAAACAGCATCTGCGGCGGCGCGGGGGCGTGCGGCAAGTGCATCGTCCAGGTGATATCAGGGAAACTGCCCCCATCGAGGGCTGCTGAGGAGAAGTTCATTGGAGCAAACGGCCTGAGGGACGGGTTCAGGCTGGGGTGTCTACTCAGGATCATCGACGACATGGTGGTCACTGTGCCAAAGGAGAGCAGGACGGGCACTCAGAGGCTCCAGACCGAGGGGCTAGACACATCAGTTGAGCTGAACCCGATGGTCAGCAGGCTCGTTGAAGGCGGCTCAACCTCCATCCTCTATGACGGGGAGGTAATCAGGCGGCTGGAATAAGGGGACGCGCCTATCCTTGGCTTCGCCGTTGATATCGGATCAACAAAGCTGGCCGGGTACCTGATGGACCTCTCGACGGGAGAGGTGGCCTCGGTCTCCACGGCCATGAACCCCCAGATACCGTACGGCGAGGACATCATCAGCAGGATAGCATCGGCGATACAGGGCCCCGAGAACAGGGACATGCTGCACAGCACACTGGTCAATGGGGTGAAAACGCTGCTTGAGGAGGCATACGCCAAGGCAGGGGCGAGCCCTGAGGACGTGTACGATATCGTGCTTGTGGGCAACACCGTGATGCAGCATTTCGTCCTGGGCACCGACACGTACCCCCTGTCGAGGAGCCCGTTCATGCCCGATGACCTGAATCACAGGGACCTAGCGCCCGGTGTGCTCAACCTGTCACCCAACGGCAGGGTACACGTGCCCCCGCTGATAGCGGGGTTCGTCGGCGCTGACTGCGTCGCTGCCACCCTGGCCACGGGCATCCACAAGAGCGGCGGGCTGAGCTTCCTCATGGACATCGGTACCAATACTGAGATAGTAGTGGGTAACAAGGACGGCCTGGTGGCGTGCTCATGCGCCTCCGGCCCCGTCTTTGAGGGGGCGCACATCAAGCACGAGATAAGGGCAGCATCTGGGGCCATCGAGGGCGTCTGGATATCACCAGAGAGCATGGAGCCGCGCATCAAGGTCATCGACGACTCGAAGGCGGTGGGGATATGCGGCTCCGGCCTCATTGACCTGCTGTCGGAGATGCTAAAGTCTGGGATAATGGACAGCTCAGGTCGAATCATCGGACGGGACAACCCGCGCATCCGGAAACGGGGCGGGGTCTCAGAGTACGTGGTGACCGGGAGGAATGAGACGGGCATCGACGCGGATATCGTCATCACCCAGCTGGATGTCAGGGAGCTTCAGAAGGGGAAGGCAGCCATCTTCTCCGGTGCAAGGACGCTGATGAAGAAGATGGGCGTTGTCCCCGGTGATTTCAAGAACATCTTCATGGCCGGTGCCTTCGGGACCTACATCAACAGGGAGAGCGCCCTGAACATCGGCATGATTCCTGAGTTCAGCCTGCCGGACATCCAGCAGGTGGGTAACGCAGCGGGGACGGGGGCCAGGATGGCGCTGCTATCGAGGAAGGCGAGACTGGAGGCGCAGGACATCAGGGAGAAAACGGAGTACGTTGAGCTGGCGACGAGTAAGGAGTATAACAAGGATTACATGGACGCCCTCATGTTCCCCCACATGGAACTGGGGCTGTTCCTTGATACGGTGCGTAAACTCGAATCCACGGGCTGGGTGAAGGGCAGGATTCACACAAGATAACCCTGAACATCGTCCTGAGATGCCGCCTTTTTTTATACGCGCCGTGGGACTACAATGCGTGACTTCTCAAGATAATATTGTGGAAGCGATAGTCGAGCTTGATGAACAGGCTGCCCTTGAACTGGCCGCCGATATGATTAAGA
>CAYLJH010000018.1:14979-17367 GCA_964383685.1 uncultured Candidatus Bathyarchaeia archaeon
GGCACGGACCCCGTGAGCATCCTGGAGAAATGCAGGGCGGGGATGTCCATGGTCGGTGAAAAGTTCGAGAAAGGCGATTTTTTCCTATCAGAGATGATTATGGCCGCCGAGATATTCAACCAGATCATGGACATAGTCAGGCCGAACCTGAAGAGCACCATAACCGAGTCAAAGGGAAAGATACTCATCGGCACGGTGGAGGGCGACGTTCACGATATCGGCAAGAACATCGTCATCGCCCTGCTTGAGGCAGAGGGATTTGAGATCATAGACCTGGGCGTGGACGTGCCGCCCGCCACATTCGTTGAGGCGATTAAGGAGCACGAGCCCGACATAGTGGGCATGAGCAGCCTACTCACCGTGGCCCTTGAGACCACGAAGGAGACCATCGAGGCCATAACCGAGGCAGGGCTCAGGGACAAGGTCAAGATCATCATCGGCGGCGGCCGCATCGATGACCACGCCACGGAGTACATCAAGCCCGACGCGTCCACGGATAACGCCGCCCTCGGGGTTAGGCTGTGCGTCGAGCTCATGAAGGGGGAAGTGGCTTGACCATCGACTACGAGGAACTCTACAAGGAGCGCAAGGAGAGGCTCTCACGGGCCTACTCGTTGAAGGAGCCAGACAGGGTACCACTGAGCAGCAGTTACAGTTACTTCGCCGCCAAGTATGGAGGCATCACCATCCAGGAATCCCTCACTGATTACGACAAGCTGAGGAAGGCAGTGGTCAAGACCTCCGTTGATTTCGGGTACGATACGGCAGGGGGCGGCGGCGGTATCTACTCGCTGCCCCTTGTGATAGCCATGATGCGGGACTATGACGGCATAGTGCCGGGGATGATCAATATACCCCTCCAGAAGACGCTGGGGATGAAGTACGGCCGGTTCCCAGGGCTGGAGATGCAGAAGGACACGCCGCCACAGTTCATCGGGGAGGAGTACATGAAGGTCTCGGAGTACGACGAGCTAATCGAGGACCCCCACGGGTTCATCTGCAACAAGATACTGCCCAGGTCATTCACTGAGCTTGAGAACCTCAACTCGCCAAGGGCCATGTCGGCGCTGATAAAATACGGCGAGGAGAGCGAGAAATACAGGGCTGGCATGGGCAAGATGGGTGAGGAGTTGAGGAGCTACGGGTTCCCCAGCTTCGGCGGCGGCTTCTCGTACGCGCCCATGGACCTCATGGGGGACTATATGCGGGACATCAAGAACCTGCTACTGGACACGTTCAGGGTACCCGACAAGGTGAAACAGGCAGCGGAATCATTGAAGGACGTGATAATCGAGCTTGGCAAGATCAACGCAAAGTTCGCGCCAAAGGGCTCACATGCGTTCATACCCCTCCACCTGAACGAGTACTTTTCACCGAAACAGTTCCACGAGTTCTACTGGCCAACCCTGAAAGAGGTTATAGAGGAGCTGATCAAGCTGGGTTT
The DNA here is from genome assembly GCA_964383685.1 of uncultured Candidatus Bathyarchaeia archaeon. Taxonomy (GTDB): domain Archaea; phylum Thermoproteota; class Bathyarchaeia; order TCS64; family TCS64; genus RBG-16-57-9. Next base: position 16,424 of record CAYLJH010000018.1, read on the forward strand.
TGTGCCTTCGATCTTCTACGAGGGCTACCACGACGCACACCTTGAGTCCATACTTGAGCTGCCAAAGGGCAAGACCATAGCCAAGTTTGAGAAGACCGACCTGAAAAAGGCCAAGGAGATCATCGGGGACCACGCCTGCATCATAGGAGGCCCTCCTGCGTCCCTGTTCCTGAGCGGTACGCCGGCCAAGATTGACGCGTACGTCAAGGACCTCATGGATGATGTCAAGGAAGGCGGCGGGTTCGTGCTAGCACCTGGGGTTAACATCCCCGAGGAGGCAGACCCTGTGAACGTGAAGGCACTCATGGATGCCGTGAAGAAGCACGGCGTCTACTGATTCTCTACGCCGAATAAATCTACTTTTTCTTGGTTGAAGGCGGCCCTTCTTCCCATGCATTTCTTCCTTGAACAAAGCTCACAGCTCTCAAAGCCGGCCTCGGAGGGAAAGAGGAGCCCTGACACGGTCTTCACAGGCACCATGAGGCAGGTCTTTGTCAACCTGACGCCTATCCTGTCCACGTTGTCCCCGAACAGGCTGAACAGTTCGCGCTGCTGGGTGATTGGCCACTCGTCCAGTCGTCCTGGCCCAACGCTTGAGAGCCTCTTGATCCCGTATTTCTCGGTGATGTGGTTCCTCAGGTACAGGTTGGCCCTGGTCACGACGACGTTCTTGACCTGGTCCAGTAGCATGGCGCTCTGCCCCTTTGACAGCTCCACAGTGTCCAGCTCGACCCCGGCTGTCACAATGTATGGGAAGACCCGCCCCACTTTCTCAAGGTTCATCCTCACGACCTTGCTTGTGAACACGGTGTCGCCTATGGTCACGCGGTCCCCATCGATTTTGTCAACATAGGAAACTGAGTAAACGGCCTTTGGATTCATCACAGGGGTGATTGTCTCGATCAGTGAAGCCAGTTTATCCCTGAAGTACTCGACGTTCCTCC
>CAYLJH010000019.1:0-13177 GCA_964383685.1 uncultured Candidatus Bathyarchaeia archaeon
AGCACTGTTCTAATCTCTAGCATTAAGTTCAACGGGGGTTCAAGTTTATTGATGACCCCCAAGTCAATGGTATACATGGTAGTAGCCGTGTTCGTCGGGTACATACTCGTCTCAGCCGTGCCCGGCCAGATGGCCATGTATACGACCCCCACCCTCTCAGGGGAGCAGGGAGATACGGTAACTCTCACGGGTAAAGGATTCTCACCTGATAATGAGTCGTTATCGGTGGAGCAAGGAGACTCAGTTGAACTCTACTGGGATAGAGTGACCACAAATGGAACTCATGGGATATGGGTTAACAATGAGTCAATTTCACTTGATATATTAGGGGCAAATGGAACCCCAGCGGGTTCATTTGCCATTGTTGAGGGGCGTGGGTTTTCACCCGGTAACGAGTCGATTTCAGGGAACATAGAAGACCTGTCAGAGGAAATAGTAGAATTATCTGAATCCATATCAGAAATATCGGATGACATTTCTAGTGTTGCAGAAGTCGCCGCTGATGCAGTGGCGGCAGCCGAGGCAGCGGCTGATGCCGTGACCTCTGTCGCATCTACCGCCGGTGAAGCGAGTGAGGCTGCGGTTGACGCGGCCGATGCTGCAAGCGCGTTGAGATCAGCTAGATCTGGCCTTGAGCTTATGGGAACCATGGTCTGGTTGACTGTAAACGTATTCATAGCCCTAGGTGTCTACTGGTTCGCCAAGCGAAGGTTCGCCTAGACCATCTGTATCTTTTCGAGCAAAATCTCAGCCCTTTCAGTCACCGCAATCCGAGATAATTCAAGGAAAGGGCCCCTGGTCTCAACAACCGATGATGCAACCGCTGAAGCCCATGAACAGGACCATTGAAGGGGCTCTCCACTGCTCAGGGAAAGTGATAGCGCAGCTAGGAAGCAGTCTCCAGCACCAGTGGAATCAACAGGCGTGGTTGGGTAAACTGGAACCTTGAGCCTGACATCGGCTGATTGCACCAGCGATCCACCGTCCCCAAGGGTGATGACCCCGACATCAACACCGATTTGCAATAGCTTCCCCAGGCTTCTCAAGGGGTCGGGCTCACCCGTTATGAAAATGTGTTCGCGGACGCTGGTTTTCAGCAGGTTGACCCTGTCCAGATGGGGTGACCTCCAGGGCTCAAGCGTGATGGAGCCGTCGTCATGGATTTTCCTCACCAGCCCCTGGGGGTCAAGGGCCAGGAACTCGGGTTCAATGGAGCCGAGGAGTGAATCGTTGATCTCGCCAACAATCGGGGAGAGGACCACGCACCCTGATTCAGGGATATCGGTAGCCTCGATACTGTCACACACGGCCCCAACCCCTAAGCCCCTTGGCTGGGCTGTGTAATCCAGGATGAAGCGAGTTGTAGGTGATTCACAGGTCCAGGGCGCAAGGTCGATCCCCCTTTCCCTGAACAGCTCACGGTGGACCGGTGGAAAATCAGGCCCGATCCGGGTAACCACGTCAACCTTTGAGTCGAGGACATCACCTACCGCGGACATGAAGCTCGGCGGCCCTCCCAGCTGTTCGAGTCGCCCACCCTCAGTGATCACCGCGTCAAGTGAGATGTGGCCGACTGCTGTGATGTTCACGTAAAATAAGGGTGGTTTAAGCGTTTAACGCTTGAGAAAAGGGGTTAGTGGATGATCTTCTTGCCGTCCTGGGCCATCAGATCATCGCGCTTTGCGTCTACCTCGGACTGGATGTAGGCTATCTGCTCCTCGCTCAGCCTCCTGAACCTGCCCTGTGCGGTAAGGTACTCGTTGACCGGCTTGGCCTCCGCCTTCCTTGACACCTTGAGGACGCCCTCCTCCACCTCGTAGAGGGGTGTCACCCACGAGTCAACGCCCAGCTTGGTTACCTCGACGGCCTTGGCGGGGTCGAACCTCCAGCCCGTTGGGCACGGGATGATGGTGTGGATGAACTTGAAGCCCTTGATGCTCATGGCCTTCTCCAGCTTGCGCTTGAGGTCGATTGGGTACGCGACGCTGGCCGTGGCCACGTATGGCACCTTGTGCGCGGCTATGATCATGGGTATGTCCTTCTTGTTGTCCTCCTTCCCAGACGGGGTCGTGGTGGTCCACGCGCCGTAGGGCGTGAGGCCGCTCTTCTGGATGCCCGTGTTCATGTAAGCCTCGTTGTCGACGCAGATCTGGATCATGTTCTCGTTCCTCTCCGCGGCGGCGCTGATCTTGCCGAAGCTGATATCGGCCGTCGCCCCGTCGCCCGCGCTTGAGATCAGGGTAATGTCCTCCCTTCCCTTTGCCCGCAGGGCAGCGTTGATTCCGGTGGCCCCGTCAGCGACGAAGCTAAAGTGGATACCGTAGTGGGGTACCTTGATGTTCCTCAGTGCGCACATTGCGCATGGTCCGTCACCGTAAACGATGGTGTTGGCTCCGAGAACCTGAAGCGCGATCTTCCAGAACAGCGGTCCACCGCAGCCTGGGCAGCACGTGCTCCCTCCCTGGATCTTTGCGTCCTTGTAGTGTTGGTCGAATATCTCGTCAATCATTTACATCACCTCTCCTAGGTCGTGGGTCTCAACCCAGTCCACGACGTGCTTAACCTTGCCAGTCTTGGCTGCCTCCAGTGTCTCGTCGGCCATGTACCTGATCTGGTTCATGGTCACGTCGGTGCCTGAAAGGCCCACGTGGAAGTTCACGATCAGCGGCTTGTCCGGTGCATCGTACAGTGCCCTCGATAGCTCAATGGCAACGATCCCGCCTCCGGCTGAGCCGAAGCTGGTGTTCCTGTCAACGACCCCGATGGCCTTGTACTTTTTCGCGATCCTCCTGAACTCCTCTGATGGGAACGGCCTGAAGCACTTGAGCTTGACAAGCCCTATCTTCTTGCCCTCTTCTCTCATCAGGTCGATGACATCCCTGGCGGTCCCGGTCATGGAGTCCATGGTCACTATGACGGCCTCCGCGCCCTCGCAGTTGTACTCCTCAATGATGCCTCCGTATCCCCTGCCGAAGTGCTTCTTGAACTCGGCGTCCACGTCCTTGATGACCTTTTTCGCCTTCTCGTGTGCCTCGGCTACCCCCATCCTCATCTCAAGGAAGCTCTTGGGGGCGGGCATCTTGTGGCTATCGGGCATCAAGCTGTACCACTCGTGGGTGTACGATGGAAGCCACTCGTCCACCTGGGCCTGATCGGGTACGGTGGTTGGTGTGGCCGTCGCCGAGACGAAGTAGCCGTCGTAGCAGACGCCCACCGGGAGGTAAATCTCAGGGTTCTCCGCGATCTTGTACGCCTGGATTATGGTGTCAAGGACCTCCTGGCTGTTCTCACAGTAGAGGAGGATCCAGCCCTTGTCACGCTGGTGCATCGAGTCGTTGTGGTCGGGCCTGAGGCCGCCCAGTGGGGCCATGGTCCGGTTGACGTAGCACATCACTATTGGCAGCCTTCTCCCTGGTGGTATCCATAGGGGCTCGTCCATGAAAGCGACGCCTTGGCTGCTTGAGGCCGTGAATACCCTGGCCCCCGCCGCCGAGGCTCCTATGGCCGCGGCCATGGCGGTGTGCTCTCCCTCGACCATGATGTACTCGGTCTTCATCTTTCCCTCAGCTATTAGCGTCGCTATGCTGCTGATGAGCTCGGTCTGGGGCGTGATCGGGTACGCTGGCACTACCTCTGCCCTGGATAGCTTTGCTCCCCAGGCCGCTGCCTCGTTGCCCTCCATCATCCTAGTGAATTCTTTGTCGCTCATTGCTGTCCCTCCTTGACCATGGCGATGGCGTTGGTCGGGCACTCGTTGGCGCATACGCCGCAGCCCTTGCAGTACCTGTAATCGAATATGATCTTCTTCTCCTCCGTAAGCAGGACCGTGCTCTCGGGGCAGAACGTCACGCATATGCCGCAAGCGATGCACGTCTCCATGTCCACCTTTGGGGCGAACGAGCGAACAACCTGCGCCATCTAGGCGACCTCCGCTGCCGCATAGCCCTTCTTACACGCCTCCACGTTGAGCTCCCCTATCCTTCCGGGGAACGTGTGCATGATGGGTTCGAAGAGGCTGTCAAGCTTGACCCAGTCCGTTGCCTTGGCTATTGCCCCCATCAGTATTGTGTTTACGATGGGGATTGCCCTCAGCCCGAATATCTCGGTGCTGATGGACGTGGCGTCCAGGGTCGCGACTGTGCCCAGTGGCACTCCCACGTCCACCTCGCTGGGCTTGATTACGTCATTTAGGATGACCGTCCCGCCCTCCTTGAGGCCCCGCGTCACCTTGTCGTGCTTTGTGAGCGTGGGGTCCAATATGACCAGGGCATCTGGCTCGTAGATGCCGCTGGTTCTCCTGATGGGCTTGTCATCGAGCCTGAGGAAGACGGTTACGTCCCCTCCACGACGCATGCCCCCGTAGACGGGGATCTTCTGGGCGTACTTGCCCTCGGTGAAGGCCGCCTCTGACAGCATCAGCGCGCCCATGACCGCTCCCTGTCCACCCATTCCGTGGAATCTAATCTCGTTCAATGTTTATCAACCAGACAGGGTAACCGTAGGTTGATGATACATAAAAGATGGCACATGCAGAGTTTCCTGCATGTATTCTGCTCATGTGGACAAACACGGTGGGCGAAAAAGAAGATGGGATCCTATCTTTTCCTGGAAAGGGTGGTTAGTAGGTCCTAACCGTGGGCTTTGCGATGATCTCCCTGACGTAGAGGTCGAACATGTTGCCGCTGTGGGCTGGCTTCACCAGTACGGCGGTGTCGCAGCCCTTCCCGGTGCCAGCGATGGAGATGACCTCCTCGTCCATGGGGAGAAGACCCGCGTCCGCCGCCATGTAGACGATCTCGATGACGACCTTCATGCCCTGGCCGAACATCCTGAGGACGTTTGCGACCAGCATGGGGCTCTCAAGGGTGCTGAACTTCTTGTTGATGGCCGACGATATCCCACCGAAGGTGTGGACGGTGGTGAGCACCTTCCCGCCCATGTCCTTGATCTTCTCCACCGTCTCGTCGCTCATCTCGATCTTACCGGGCTCCTTGAATCCAGCCACGTGGGTGACGACGATCACATTGTAGCCCTTGAAGTACTCAAGTGCCTTCAACGCCGTGCCGCCCCTCGTCGATGATATTACGATGTTCTTGATTCCTGCCTCCTCCGCCCGCTTCTTGACTGCCTTGAGCGTGAGCTCAGTGTTCTTCTCGTCGATCTCCGGGAAATATGAAACCTTTCTCTCGGTCATTTTAACCACGCCCTATCAAACTACGAGGGGCGTTTTTAACCGTATACTTGGTCAAGGCCCCTCGGCTTCCCCCGAAAGATAAAAGACCACAGTCGCATCTTCTATACCATGGTTGATTGCTGGCTGCCCTACGGCGAGACCGAGGTCTACGTATCAGTTGAGATGGATTACCTCCTAGGAATAGCTGAACAGTCCAGGGTGGACCCCGAGAAACCATCGTCGGAGATCGTTGCCGAGGCCATCGCCGATAGCAAGCTGGAGGAGTTGCTGGGCCCTGAGACCACCGTGGCCATAGCGGTGGAGAACTATTCAAGCCCAAACGCGGTCGTGCTGACCCTCAAGGAGCTTGTAAAGTCACTTGTCGAGCTAATCGTGCCCAAGGACAGGATCACCATCATCATCGGGAACGGGGACCACGCCAAGAACAGCTCCCCGGTAATCGACGCCATAAAGAAATCCTCTGACCTGAACAGCATCCACATAGTGGAGCACAACAGGGACACATCGGACACCGTGGACCTTGGATCAACCAACAGGGGCACCCCGGTCCAGATCAACGGATCATATCATGGAGCGACATTGAAGATAGCCGTCGGCGAGACGCGGCTTGACCAGTACATGGGCTTCAGCGGGGCCCACAACGCAGTCGTGCCGGGATGTGCCTCCCTTGAGACCATCAAGGGTAACAAGAAGCTCTACTTTGACGGAAAAATCACGCCGGGGGTCATAGAGCTGAACCCAATCAAGGAGGACGCGCTGGAGGCGGTAAAGATGGCGGGCCTCGATTACGCGGTCAACTTTGTCACGAACCACGCTGGGCGGATACTCGCGGCCCACGCTGGCGATGCGGAGGAGACGTGGGGTAGGGCCATCAACAGCCTGTCAAACCAATACGAGGCCCACACAGAGGGAAACGCCGACATAGTAGTCATAAGCGCCGGTGGGGCACCCTTCGACCAGAGCCTGTACTCGGCGAGCCTTACGCTGCTGAACGCGGCCCAGGCATCAAAGAAAAACGGGACACTGATCCTGCTTGCTGAGTGCGGCTCGGGTCTGGGAGCTGATGCATACAACCAGCTTTCACAGGTAACAGAGGCATCCGAGTTCAAGAGGAGGTACATGTACGGGGCCGAGGCGTTGAAGGAGGTCAAGAACGTCCTCAAGAACCACAGGGTGATCCTTGTATCGGCTTTGCCAGGGTACCTGGTGGAGTCCCTGGGCATAGAGTCAGCTAGAACAGCAAACGAGGCGTACGACAGGGCCGTCAGGACGAGGCGGGGCCGGAGGACAGTGGTGATACCACAAGGCATGACTACGCTGCTGGTCTGATCTATATCCCCGTTCGATAACACCAGTGAATAATCATTTTATTAATTGATCACGTTTCTCAACCCAGCCCGAGGGCATTATATGAAACTAATATTGCTTAACCTAGTTCTTGCCATCATATCAGGAATTGTATCGGCCTACCTTGTTCTGGTGAAGAGGGACAGGAGGAGCAAGGTCGTCGCGTTCCTAGTCATGGGTGCGAGCCTGTGGGCGTCAGGGTACGCCATGGAGATGTTCAGCATCGGGCTCCCTGAAAAGCTGTTCTGGGCCAAGTTTCAGCTCCTCGGTATGGCTCTGACAAACGTGATGCCGATTTTCCTGGCGTATTTCTTTGACAGGGACGAGTGGGTGACCAGGAAATCGATAATGGGCTTATCGTTGGTCCCCTTGGCGTTCTTGGCAATCGTGGCAACTGATGTTAACTCCGGCCTCATCTTCTCCAGTGTCTCGTTAAACCTGGTGCAGACCTTCCACCCGCTGATTATCGAGTATGGACCGATCGCATCAGGTTTTTTGATTTACACTTATCTCTGGCTGGTCGCCAGCTTCGGGTTCACGGCCTTCCACGCCAGGGGCCACAGCAGTATACACTGGAAGAAGATAGTGGTCTCAGTAGTCCTCTTCATGTTGCCAGTTCTGTCAAGCATCGACCACAACTTCCTATACGGGGGGACGACCGTTGATTACACTCCGGCTATTTTCAACATCCTAGCCATCTTCTGCTCTGTGTTCATACCCCTTGAGATGAGGGACGGCAGCATTTTCCCGCTTGAGTATGCATCGATACTCGGGGAGATGAAGGACATGGTGATCCTTGTGGACCAGTACGAGAGAATCACATACGTTAACCCCGCGGCCAAGCGGAGTTTTAAAAAGTTCTTCGGGGCGGCGGAGGACGATATTGTGGGCCGTAAACTGGGGAGATTTATCGAAATCAGCGTCACATTGGACGATGAATCAAACGAGATAGAGCTGGGGAATACCAGCTTCGATTTCTCCTCGTTCACGCTCCGCGACTGGATGGGAAGGGACAAGAGCTGGGGTTTTATCCTCAGGGATATCACGGACAGGGTGACCATCGAGAAAAAGCTACAGACTCTCCACAGGTACGCGGTTCAGATCGCTAACTCGGGCTCGTTTGGCGAGGTCGCGTCGATAACCAAGAACGCACTGAAGGACGGCCTGGGCTTCAAGGAGGGATGTCTCCTTGTGTTCAGGGAAGGCGAGGTTGACCTCCATATCAACTGGGGCATCGATGACTCCATCATGAAGGAGGTGGCCTCGGACCCAGCCACGATTGAGAACCTGCTCAAGATCAGCGAGCCCCTGATTGTGCCCAACTTTAACGATTTTCTCAGTGACCTCAACTTCAGGGAAGTCAAGGCGCTGAAGAGGACAACGGTCGTTGTGCCCATCCAGAGTGACAGGGAGACAACGGGGCTCCTAGCCCTATATGACGGGGTGGAGAACCAGTTCAGCGAGGATGACATGAACCTCCTTGAGATATTCGGCGGCCACGTCGGCTCGGCCATCCAGGACATCAGGCACGAGGACGCGCTCCATAAGCGGCAGGAGGACGAGATCAAGATGATTCTAGAGGGCGCTGGCAGGGTCTCCAGCATGGTGAGGCATGACCTCAGGGGCCCGCTTCAGACGGTGAAGAACGCGGTGTACATCCTCAAGACGGCACCTGACAAGATCACGCAGATGGACCCCATCATCAACAAGAGCATTGATTACATGGTCAAGATACTGGAGGACCTCCAGTACCAGGACCAGCCCGGTAATTACAACAAGGTAACCCTCAAACTCAACACGCTGATCCAGCAGACCCTTGACTACCAGATGATACCTGACCACATCAAGGTTGAAACCGACCTCTACGAGAACCCGGTTGAGCACCTCATGGACAAGATCAAGATACAGAGGATGCTGGACAACCTCATCAGGAACGCCATCGAGGCCATGGGGGACGGCGGGACACTGACGATATCAACGAGAAAGTGCAAGCACGGCACCGAGCTCAAGATAAGCGACACCGGGTCCGGGATCGAGGACATGAGCAAGCTGTTCACGCCGTTCCACACAACCAAGATAAACGGCATGGGGCTGGGACTGATATCGGTGAAACAGACCCTTGACGCCCATAACTGCATGCTTGAGGTAGAGTCAGAGCCGGGGAAGGGAACGACTTTCACAATCAGGTTCCCGGAGGACCCCGACTATATGGGCAACAGCGCCACCAAACTCAGCAGCATCACGACAACATAGAGTATCAATCCAAGCCGCCTTGAGGGGCTGATGGGCGAGATGTCATCAAGTGGCTCGATTGATTCAGCGCCGGACTTCATCAAAAAGAAGGCGACCACCAAGCCCATGAACATATAACCTGACACCACCAGCAGTATGACCCCCGCCGCCGAGATAATCTTGTGGGACTCCCTGCCCAGCCAGGCCCGGATGATATGGCCCCCGTCAAGCTGCCAGGACGGGATGAGGTTGATAAAAGTCACAACGCACCCAACCCAGGCCGCGAAGGCAACGGGGTGCATGATGAGCACCTGCCCCTCCACGGTTGGCCTGATAACCGCTGCAATCATATCAAGCAGTGGAGGCATGGGCAGTATCTGGAACCTGATGCTGGGGTACTCTATCATCCAGCGCGTGGCCTGGGTGTTGGAGACGACAAAGCTCAGGCTGATCCCGACGATTCCCACTAGGGCGGTCATCAGGAACCCTGAGATGGGCCCGCTGAGGCCCAGATCGTACAGCGCGTCCCTGTTCACCGGGGGCTCCCTCTGTGAGAGAACCGCGCCCAGCGTCCCACCCATTCCAGGCGGGGCGGGGATGAAGTAGGGCTGGCTGGTGTCCATGCCCCGTTTGATGGCCATGTACCTGTGGCCGTACTCGTGGACCCCGAATATAATCAGTAGCGCGACGGTGAAGACCATGGCGTTGACGATGGCGGGTACACCCCTCATGAGTTCCTGGGTCAGTACCGGGTTGTTGCTGCGGAGGTAGCCGTCAAACATGACGGTGAGGACTGTCGCGGCGAACAGGATCTGGTTCCTGAGGTAGCTCTCCTTGCCACCGGCATGCCTATCCAGTATCGAGATGTGGTATCTGTCGATGATCCACCTGATGCGCGGCAGGTAACCGTGGCCGCGAAGCTCATCGGCCAACGCCTTGAAAGCCGGCTTCATCAGGTGCTGCCTGTACCCCTTGCCCCTTGTCTTCACTATGAAAGTGGGCGTCGTCCGCTCCCAGTAAGCCTTGACCAGCTCGAAGTGGCCCTGGACTGCCTTGATGTAGACTGGGTCCATCACCCTTGGCTCCTGGGTTTTATCCGCCATCAACACCAATTTGTTTCGGATACGTTTAAACCTCCCCCGTATGTATGCGATTTCTTTAAATCTAAGTGGTAGCAGAATCAATGGAATCACATGAGCGATCAAGGATTTACCCTCAGGACCTTTACGGTAAGCGACCTTGAACGGGTTATGCACATCAACACAAAGTGCCTCCCCGAGAACTACAGCCAATTCTTCTACAAGGACCTGTACACCCGGTTCCCCGAGACCTTCGTCCTGGCCGAGATGGACGGCGAGATACAGGGCTACATCATGTGCCGCATCGAGAAGGGCTGGTCAAAGCGGGGAAAGCTAACACCGACAAGGCTCTGCCACGTGGTCTCCATCGCGGTGCTAGATGATTACAGGAGAAAGGGCATGGGAGAGGCGCTGGTAGTTGAGGGGATGGGGCGAGGCCGCAGGACATACGACTGCAAGGAGGGGTACCTTGAGGTACGGATCGGCAACGAGGCGGCGGTGAAACTGTACGACAAGCTGGGCTTCACAAAGGTCAAGCGGAACTACGCCTACTACCTGGACGGCGAGGACGCCTGGCTCATGGCGGCACCCCTTGACAAGTTTTAACAATCGCTAGGTCGAGAGACAATACTTGATCATTGTCACGCTTGCAATTGTGTGGGATGTTTTTCGGAACTAATCTTCCAGTTAGAGATATGCACAACTTACGCCGTGTAAAACCCCTTCGAGTCCATGATTTACTTTGACTTGGCTCGCAGCACCTGGTCCACAATTTCCTTGAAACGTGATATGGTGAATGGTTTCTGGAGATACGCGTCCGCCTGGTCCTCTTTCTCCAGCATCAGATGCGTCCCGGTCCCAAGCGCGCTGAATATAATTACAGGGATATCCCTTGTCCGGTGATCCCGCTTTAAAGTCCGAACGACCTCTAACCCCGATACGTTGGGCATCATCACGTCAAGGAGAACCAGCTCGTACTGTTTCTTCTTGATCATCTCAAGGGCTATAGCCCCGTCCTCGGCAGTGTCTATCTCATGACCAGCGCGCTCAAGGATTTTCCTAGATATCGACCTAATATCTTCCTCATCGTCAACTACAAGAATATGAACCATAAAGCCCCTACAAGAATGATAGCATGAGCATTATAAAAATCGGATAGTAAAATCGCGAGGATTTCGACTTGCAAGACTACACAATTGGTCTTCAACCAGATATGGGACGCTACCATCTCCCACCCGGTCGCACCATTTTTCTCCTTATGTCAGGTTACTTGATGCAAGAAACCCGGAAAAAAAGTTTTTTTCGCTTATACCCAGTGGGTGGAGCGCGAAACATAAATTGTTTTTCCAGAATTTACGGCCCACTGATACCATGCCCAGGAACCCAGAATTTTTTTTCGCGATATTGCGGTAACCACTCACAAGGGCCAAACGCGCCATATCAAACAAAAAAAATCCCAGAATAACAACCAACAGGTACCTGGAACGTGCCCAATTCAGCGAAACCCCGTTTTAGCAAACTATTATAATCCATAACTCCTCAACCAGAGGTGACCGTCAAATGAACGTGATCGACATAATCACCGTCGCCATCATCGTATTCAGCCTAGGCGTCTTTTACTGGTTCGGCAGCTTCACCAAGAACCTCATCAGGCAGCACTATAACATCAACGGCCTCCTCTACGATATGGAGGTAGCCGAGAAGAAAAAGAAGCGTTAGCGGCTTACGTAGGGTATTTAGGCTCCCGAACATTAAGGCTGTAGACCACCATGAAAAGCAGTTCCCTTGTCCCATGGCGTGAGGTATCCAGCTGGTCATGCAAGGCATGCGGCAACTGCTGCATCGGCTACAGGGTTCCCCTGAAGATGGATGAGATGGTCAGGATCACCAACAGGTACGGTCAGGGCGTCCTCCAGCACGGCCTGGGCAAGTCTTACCTACGCAACCAGAGCAACGGCCGGTGCACCTTCCAGAGGCCCCTCATGGGGAAATGGATATGCACCTTACAGGGTACGAAGCCCACCGCGTGCAGGCTCTTCCCTTTCAGGCTCAACAACAAGCCCATCTACAAGTCAGGCGACAACGCAAGGGTCCAGATGGGCGACAAGACCTACTACCTCTACATGGACCCAAACTGCAACGGGATAACCCTGGGCAAGCCCACCGAACGGTTCGCCAGACAGATCGTGCCCGAGATCGTGAGGATCGGCATGGGCCTCCCCGTCAAGCAGAGGTACACCACCAGCAAGAGCATCCACTGGCGACCCATATAGCAAGCGTTAAGCCAGCTCATCGCTGTTTTCTATCTGATAATATTGAATGACCCAATCACAGTGGCGGGTTTGACGGTAAACCCCGGCGAGAAAAAGAACGGACTGTTAAGCTTACCCGAGTTCTTCGCGGACGGACAAGCCATGGAGATACCTTTCACGGTGCTCCACGGAAAGGAGGAGGGGAAGACCCTGTACGTGCAGGTAGCGCAGCACGGCAGCGAGGTAATGGGGCTGGAGGCACTCAGGAGGCTGATAACCGGCCTCGCGCCCGAGCTAATGGACGGGACCCTGATTTACTGCCTGCCAAACCCCCTTGCGTTCAGGGAGAGGGCAAGGGCCACAATCCTTGACCCCAAGCCAGGCGGCATGAACAGGGTCTGGCCGGGCGACCCCCATGGGTCCCTCACCGAGAGGATGGCCCACCTCATCTGGACCGAGCTGGTTAGCCACGCCGACGAGGTGGTGGACCTGCATACCGCCGGAAGGAACGCCCCCGTGTGGGTCTTCTACGAGGCCGACGGCGTGTCCGAGCTTGCGACAAGCGAGACCGCTTTGAGATCAGAGGAGATGGCCCACCTGTTCGGCGCGCCCATCCTTTACGTCGAGGCCGAGGCTTACGGGGGGAGGAAGACCCTCAGGGCCAGCTGCGTTGACAACGGCATCCCCGCCATCGTGCCTGAGCTGGGGGGTTTCAGTCAGTTAGACGAGGGGACGGTGATGATCGCGTACAACGGGATTAAGAACATCATGCTGAACCTTGGCATAATCGAGGGCGACATGGTGATACCCGAGACACAGGTCAAGCTGGAGTGGCTTGCCGAGCCGAAAAAGTTCTACGCCTACGCCGACAAGGGTGGCATATTCATCCCAGAGGTGAAGATGGGCGACACGGTGGAGGAGGGGGACAGGCTGGGGTTCATCTACAGCCCCCGGACCTTCGAGACGCTCCAGGTGTTGAAGGCCCCCCAGACGGGCTACGTATTTACCATACGGGAGGACCCTGTGGCGCACCAGGGGGACCCGCTGATCTCGGTGCCAAGGCTGCTTGAGAG
>CAYLJH010000019.1:13187-16802 GCA_964383685.1 uncultured Candidatus Bathyarchaeia archaeon
CGTCGCAGTAATCGTCGAGCACGCGGTTGAAGTGGCCCTCGACCCGCTCCATGGTGAAGGGAATCGGCGGGAACTCATGCGTCCCCTCGGGGAGAGTTGAGAACATCTCCCAAGCCGGCTCCTCCGGGCTCAGGGTAACAAAGGTACCGTCGTTCAAGGTAACGGTTTTTGGTTTAAGCCAGGAAGACTCGTTCGTGGTAAGAAAAAGAGGGGAGGTGTTTAGGTTAGTCTTTTGCTCTCGAACTCGGCCTTGATCTCCGCCAGCGTCTCTGGGTTCGTGAGAAGCTCCACTGATGCCATTGCCAGCGCCTTGACGCCGATCTCCAGCCCCTTGTCCCCCTCGGGTGTCATTGACACGTCGGCGAACTCTTTGCTGTGCATGGCCACCCCCTTGTGACCCAGGCCGATCATGGGGTGGATCGCGGCCACGACATGGGTCACGTCCGCGAAGTCGGTGCTGCCCCCAGGCGGCATCTTGGCGACGGCCACCGGGTCAACGTACTCGTGGCCAAGTGCCTCGAATGTCTTGATGAACAGCTTCTCAAGGCCGTCGTTCTGAATGTTTGATTTCAGTCCCGCGCTGACGGTGTACTCCAGCTCACAGCTAGTCGCCAGGGCTGCACCCTTGGCGCTGTTGACCACCATCTCGACGAGGTGGGGGATGTACGTGTCGTCGCTGCTCCGCACCCCAAACTTGAGGACCGCCTTGTCGGGGATGATGTTGTTGGCCAGCCCGCCCTCGGTTATTATCCCGTGGACCACGGCGTTGGCGTCCCTCCTGAGCTGCTGCCTGTTGGCGTGGATTGCCATATAGGTCAGCACGGCCGCGTTCAAAGCGTTCTGCCCGTTGTGGGCGTCAGCCGCTGCGTGGGCCGTCTTTCCCTTGAACTCCAGCGTGATGCCTGACACCGCGAGGAAGTTGCCCGTGACCATGGATGTGCCCGTCATAGGGTGGACCATGTAGCTCACATCAACGCCATCGAAAACTCCCTGAGCCGCCATGCGGACCTTTGAGCCTCCGTGCGGGCCATGCCCCTCCTCGGCGGGTGTCCCGATGACCCATACCTCTCCTGGGAGCTCATCAAGGAGCTTGCTTACCGCGATGCCCGCGCCCACCCCTGCGGTCCCTATGATATTGTGGCCACAGCCGTGCCCGATCCCTGGGAGGGCATCATACTCGGCGCATATCGCGATGACCGGCCCGGATTTCTTTCCCTTCATCACAGCCTTGAACGCGGTGTGCATCCCGAAGAAGGGGTACTCGACATCAAAACCATGGCCCCGGAGGATATCAACCAGGAGCGCGCTTGACTTCTCCTCCTCGCTCCCCAGCTCGGGGTTCAGACCGATCTGGTCCTTCGCTTTTTTCAGCTCAGGGAGTAACTTGTCTGCCTCGTCCTGGACTTTTTTCATGTAAACGGCGTTGTCAACCATGGAAAATACTGGGCGTGTTCCCCTTTTTAACCCTCGTCCGCGCGTTCGGGTGCCGGCTTCGGCCTAAAACTTTTCTCGTAGAGCACAGGACCGGCTATCGCCCCGAAAAGGGCGGTCGTTATGACTATGGGCGCGATCAGGTTGACGAATATTCCAGTATCGGTGAAGAGGTGGCCTCCTTCCACCAGGCGCGGCAACTGTGCCAGGACCAAGGCGGTGAGCCCGTTGCTGAACTCCAGCCTCGATACCTTGACCTCCACCTGGCTCATGGGGACTAGCATCTTTGTAATGTTGACCGAGGCGTACCTCACTAGGCCAATCACTATCGCCAAGCCCATCCCGATCAGGAGGTACCCGGCGGTGAAGCTGAACTGGAGGCCAACGAAGAGGAACAGCATGGACTTTATGAG
Source organism: uncultured Candidatus Bathyarchaeia archaeon (assembly GCA_964383685.1). Lineage (GTDB taxonomy): Archaea > Thermoproteota > Bathyarchaeia > TCS64 > TCS64 > RBG-16-57-9. The sequence goes on from CAYLJH010000019.1 coordinate 15,032, forward strand.
GAACGTGATTTCCTCGTAGAAGGCACGTAGCCTCCGCTTTTCGACCCTGACGTTCTGCTTGAGGTTGAACCGGGCCGCCAGCAGGGGGTAATTTGTCATGGTGAGGCCGAAGACGAGGCCGGAAAGGGCACCTGCCCCCGGTCCACCCATCTGCTCACCGATGATATAGCTCATTGAAAGCACCGCGATGGTCATGATATAGTTGAACGGCCTGTTCCTGGCCACATCGAGCACCTGAACCCAGAGCACCCCTAGGGCGAACCCGACCACCCCTGCTATGACGAACACGAACACGATGTCCTTGAACCCCTCGTACAGCGGGATATCAGGCATCTGGATGAGGGTCATGGTGGTCACTATGCTGAGGCTGTCCGTTACAATTGACTCCAGCACCAGGAATAGCCTGCACTCGCCGGCATCGTCGTTGGTCATGCCGATGCACCCCAGTATGGAGAGGACCGTGGATGTGCTGGTCCCCCCGATCATGGCCCCGAAGAGTAATCCCTCGGTCAGGGTGAACATCGCTGGCAGGATAAAATGGAGGAGGTTGCCGACCGTGAAGACGGCCAATGTGAAAGTGATTACTCCCAGGTAGCCAGATTTTTTCAGGCTCTCCCTGAAGGTCTTGAGGTCCGCGTTGAGCCCCGCCTCGAACATGAGGAGGTTAAGGGCCATCACCACAACGAACGGGATGAGGCTTGTGACGATCTCAGGCTTGAAGAGCCCGAGCACGGGCCCAAGCAGGACCCCGAAGCCGATCATCCAGACCATGTCGGGGACTTTCGTCAGCGTGAACAGCAACCCGCTGAGGTATGCGAGGAACAGGGCTAGCGAGATGAGGATTACGATAACGTTTGCGTCCAAGTGAACACGCTCAATGGTCTTTTTGAGTGAACTTGGCGTAGAATGACGATACGGTCTTTAAATCTTCTGTGTCATCAACATAAAATCGACAAGATTTAGCTAACATAAGTTAACGAGGGGCTTTTTCTACTCGGAGCGGTACGAGCTCAGCAGGATGCCCGCCAGCGTAATGGCTCCACCAAGCAGCACCTGAACACTTGGCACCTCGTTTAGTATAAGGATGGCAAGGATGGACGCGCCCACCGGCTCACCTAGGAGGCTGATCGAGACAACGGGGGCCGGGACGTACTTTAACGCCCAGTTGTAGAGGGTGTGGCCGAAGATCATGGGGACCAATGCGATGAGGAAGAACAGGAGGTACTCCTTTGACGCGTAACCCGTCAGCGGTGCCCCGGTAACCAGGCTCATCAACACCAGGACGAGGGCGGCCGAGGCGTAAACAGGTACGACGTAGGTGGTCAGGTCCAGGTCCCTCCTGAACATCCTGCCACCGAGGAGGTAGATGCCGAGCATCAGGCCGCCCAGGAGCGCGAGGAGGTCCCCTTTCAGGCTGACTTCGCTGATCACGGCGTCCCCCATGGCGATTATGGTGACTCCGATCAGGCTGATGATGATACCGGTCAGTACACGCCGGCTGATCCGCTCCTTGAGGAAGAAATGGCTGACAAGCGCGACGAAGATTGGGTCGCTGTGGACGAAGATCACGCTGCTGGCCACGGAGGTCATGCCGAGGCTTGTGATCCAAGACGCGAAATGTATTGCCAGGACCGCGCCAACTCCCATCAAGCCAAGGAGGTCCCGTGCCCGCAGCACCCTGAGCTTGGAGACCCCGTCGTTCCTGATGAAGAAGGGGAGGAGCAGGGCGACGCTGATGAGCATCCTGTACATGGCGATGATGACGGCGGGG
>CAYLJH010000020.1:0-16750 GCA_964383685.1 uncultured Candidatus Bathyarchaeia archaeon
AGTAGAAACGGTGGTTTACTGTTCTCAAATACCCTAGGTGGGAACGGAGTGGACAAGGTCTATGATTTCAGCCCGACCCCAGACAATGGCATCATAATTGTGGGCAGTACGACCTCGTTCGGATTGGAGATGGAAGAGGTCTTTATAATCAAAGTTAATTCCAGCGGAGGAATTGAATGGAACACAACATGGGGTGGCTGGGAGTCAGATAGAGGATACGCGATAACCCCTACGAGAGACGGAAACTACGTAATTACTGGGGCATCGAGAGTCATAGACAGTATTGGGGACGATGTGTTATTTCTAAAAATCAATGGAAATGGAGCAGTTTTATCACATAATAATTATGGCGGTAACTCTTGGGATTGGGGAAAAGACCTGGTGGAGCTTCCCAATGGGGATATCTTGATTGCAGGCGTCACCGAAGATTTTTGGATATCGTACTATGACTGCTATTTACTTAGGACAACTGCAAAAGGGGAGCTCATTTGGAAAAGGACTATTGACGTTGAAGGAAACTTTGATTTAAATAAAATGATAGAATCAAAAGACGGCAACTATCTTCTTCTTGGAACAGCCTCTAATGAATTTAACACAAATAATGATATTATCTTGATAAAAATAAATGAGAATGGAGAAGAGTTATGGAGAAAAACATATGGGGCCGAGGGGCGAGATGAAGGCACTGACATTATTGATACAGTTAATGGTTATCTGATATTAGGCAATAACCGGGTAAATAGTGAGGATGGTTATGATACTGTAGTTATCAAAATAGATAACGATGGGAATTTTTTATGGAGCAATAACATTGGCGGCTTAAAGGACGATAAAAGTTATAGAATAGTGAAAACAGACGCTAACGAGTATTCTATAATCGGTCAAACATATTTTTCAGAAGAGTATAACTCGGATGTGTTATACATGAAAATAAACTCAGAGGGGGAATTAATATCCTCTGAAGTTTATGGGACATCTCAATGGGACGCAGGTCATCTCATCCACCAAGAAGGGAATAACATAATCATAATTGGTGAATCAAAAGCGACTAAACGGGATATCTTGTATCTCACAATATCACCGTTGATCTATGAGTTAGAGATAATATCAGAACATAGCTTGGTTTCAGGGGCAGGGCAATACTACGATAATACAAATGTAACCATTTCACTTGAAGACGAGATCGTTTACCTGGACAGGGATACACGGTTTGTGTTTTCAGGATGGACTAGTAATAGTGCATGGGGCGTGAACGGCACCCAGCCTGACCAAGTGGTCGTTTTACGGGGCAACGTCACTCAGGCCGCGAACTGGACGAAACAGCATTATCTTGAGATCGTGAACATGGAGGGACTGTGGATTAACACGGTATCAGGGTGGTACGATGAAGGCACAGAGTTGAGCCTCAGGGTCCGGTCTGAGGAGGGGATGGAGTTCTCCCACTGGGATGGATCGGGTCAAGGGTCCTTTTCTGGCAATACAACAAAAGGGGACATCGTGGTCCTGGGTCCAATTGTTCAAATCCCCATTTTTACGAACCAGGCGATATACAACTTGACCCTGATATCGGACTACGGATCAACGTCTGGAAACGGCACTTACTACGAGAACTCACGGATAACATACAATGTTACTCCCCCGGTTGTGGAAGGGAGACTGGGTGAGCGATACGTTTTCAGGGGATGGGCAAGTGACGCTGATCCCAAATACAATAGTGAAACAAGTGAGAGGGAAATAGAGCTGACAGAAAACGTGGCTTTAACGGCCATCTGGCAGAAACAGCACTATGTAGATATCAGCGCAGGGAGCAACGCAGAAGTTACCGAAACAGGATGGTATGACGACGACACAGAGATAACATTAACATGCACTCCCAGACCGGGATTCTACTTTGAACGCTGGGAGGGCGAGGGAATCGGCTCTTACTCGGGCCCATCATCAATCGTAAAGATTACGGTGCAAGGGCCAATCTCGGAGACAGCTTTTCTCTCGGATAAGGAATCACACATACTTAGCGTAGTAAGCGATTACGGGGAAACAACAGGTTCAACCATTTACTATGACGGATTAAATGTAACTTTCAACGTGTACCCAGAGGTCATCCATATTGCAGAGAACACCAGGATGGCCTTCATCGGATGGAAGAGCGAGAACGAGTATGGTTATACTGGAGACGAAAACCCGGTAACGATCGTGCTTAGAGGGGACACTGTCCAGGAGGCGCTCTGGAGTCTGCAATTCTTCATATCATCAAGTGACAAGTCACTGGAAGGATGGTATGATGAAAACGCCAGCTTGCCCGTCGACCTCGACGCAGAGGGGGTTCTTGTACCAACGCGTCAGGAATTTTCAGCAGACGGGGAGGTGGTCTCTGATCAGTTCAAGATAACAGGTCCCCTGACATTGTCATCCACCATTAACTATTCGTTGGTGACCCTTGCAGTGGCTGGGATTTCCAGCTCATCAATCGGGTTCACCGCCTGGAGCATCATGAGAAGGGCTGCGGGATTAAAGGAGGGGAAAGGGAAGGAAGAGCAAGAAGATAAGCCCGAGAAACAGGGAAAGGGAAGATTCTCCTCGTTATCCAAGCTGGCGTCCCGGTTCAAGAGGAAAGAATCGGAGGGGGAGATGGCGGAGCAAGAAACGCCAATTTATTGGCCAACGGAATCTCAAGACACGCCAACTGACGAGTCTAGGAGCCAGTTATTATCAGATCTATTCGGGGATGTAGTTAATGATAAAGACGAGGACCCCATGGAAGACACCTGAGATTTTATCCTGTGGACAACGATGAGTGTCAGGATACTGTACAAAAAGCGATGCGTTTTAAAGAGAGCATATTGAGTATTCTTAGGCGTTTACTATGTCCACTGAAGAGAACGGCGTTGATACGATGGCCCAGGAAGGCCCAGTTTACGAGTGCGTAAAGTGTGCCAGGAGGGTTCCACACAAGAATCTCCAGAGATATATCAGCTTCAGGTGCCCATACTGTGGATACAGGATATTCAGGAAGGTACGTGCGCCCATCGTCAAGAGAGTCAAGGCGAGATAATTATGGCAACAATGGAAAAGGCTCATACGCTTGAGGAAAAGAGGGCAGCACTCATCATAAAGTACCGAAACTTCAAGGTTGATAGCGTTGAGAAAGAGGAGGACAGGCTTGTTTACCGCCTCAGCAGGGGAGATGAAACGTATCTCATGCACATCCTCATGGACAAGAAGACCATTGGAATCGCGTTCATCAGGGAACTGAGAGACCAGGTCCAGGCAGAGGAAGTTACGGGCGGGATCATTGTCGCCGACGGCAAGTACACTTACAGTGCCAGGAGCAACGCCCCCGAGATGTCCATCGAGCTTGTCCCAAAAAGCCTACCAGCGTTTGATGTATTCGAACACGCATACGTCCCACTCCACGAGGTTCTCACAGAGGAGGAAAGAAAAGGGATCAGCGAGAAATTCCACGCCGAGTCATATCAGTTCCCGTGGATCAGGAGCACGGATCCCATCTCAATCATCCTAGGCGCAAATCCCGGGGATGTGCTGAGGGTCACGCATAAGAGCGAGACGGCTGGCAAGTATCTGAGTTACCGCTACGTGGTCTAACCACTTTTTAATTCTTCAAGAATCACTATTGCCTCGCCGAGGGGCATGTTTAGTCTTTGACTGAGCTGTTCAGGGGTAGTTTTTGGGCTTTCAGGCAGGATATTATCTCTTGTATAGCTCATGTGGGAGTTGTACATGGGCAGAGTCTGGGCGGTCTCCACGAGAATATGCCATAGCGAGTTGTCCCTAAACTCTTCACTCATGGAGATTAATTGATTTTATGTGGGTAAAAGGTTAGCCTTCACGTAGCTTGTCGTACATTTTGTCAAGGGTCCATCGGAGGCTGCTGTTGAGCTCCCTGAGCCTTCGCTCTCCGCCGTGGTTGGTGATTGTAAGCTTGATGATCTTATCGCCGTCGGCCTCTACCGTGTACTCCAGTATGTCTTGGGGTTCCAGCTCGCCGTTTGATGCCCGCTCCTGGTCTGTGCGCCGCATGTTGTCCAGAACCCGTTCAAGGAGGAAGCTCTGGAACGGTGGGATATCGGTGGTGAACGGAAATACCTCGGAGGGAGTGAAGACAAGTACATTTTCCTCGACGTTGATGGTTCCCAGTTCGGTCCCGTCCTTTCCCGTGACGCTCATCTCGTCATCGACTGGAGTGGGGGAGGGGGGGGTATTCATCGTCGTTTCGTCTTCTGGTTCAGGGGTCTCCGGCTCGGGCTTGGGTACCTCAACGGGTGTTGATGTGGTGGGCGTCGAGAATGTCCTGAACCCAGTGGTCACTAGTAGGCCGTTGATCTCTTCCAGGGCGGTCCTGATATCGGTGGTCTCCTGCTCTATCTCCCTGAGCCTAGTCTCTAGGGATGCCTTGAATCCTAGAAGCTTCTTTGTCTCGTTCTCGTTGACCATGGCAGGTTCTATCAATATCATGGAGAGGGGATTTTAAAGGCTAACGTGCATGCGTCTATAGGAAGATGTTAGGACGAGGATTCGTGGAGCGTTACCTTGAGCTCAGCAGGGTAAAGGATAGCTTTCTATGCGTGGGCGTGGACCCCGCGACGGAGGACATGAGGGACAGATACACGGTACCCCAGAAGCTCATCGATGAGAAAGGCGAGTCGGAGGGATTGAAGGAGTTCTGTCTCAACATCATAGAGGCCGTGACGCCTTACGCTCCAGTGATCAAGCCAAATGCCCAGTTCCTGGTTTACGCGCTGGGGTACGAGGGGTTGAGGGAGATAGCGGAAAAGATCCATGAGGGAAACAGCCTTGCGTTGTTGGATATCAAGCTCAGCGATATTGGGAGCACCATAGACGCGGGGCTCTACTGGATTGACAGGCTTGGTTTCGATGGAGTCACCTTCAGCCCGTTCCCTGGGTACGAGAACGGTGTGGACTCTGTCTACAGGTGGAGCGAGGAGAAGCAGAAGGGCATCTTTGCGTTGTGCAGGATGAGTAACCCTGGGACTCATGACTACCAGAGCAGGGAGCTGGACGGCGAGGCGTTCTACAAGCGGCTGGCCAGGGACGCGTTCAACCACGGGAGCAACGGTTACGTCGTGGGCTGCACAGCGAGCGAGGAGCTCAGGGATATCAGGGCAATCATCGGCGAGGAGACATTGATACTCGCACCGGGCTTGGGGGCACAGGGCGGCGACGCTGAGACAGCGCTTAAATACGGTACTAACGGGAACGGTGAGGGGCTGATTGTTTCATCTTCTCGTGGCATCAATTTCGCGTACGAGGCTATGGGGGTCTCATGGGAAAAGTATGCTGAGGCCAGTGGTCAAATGGCGAAGAAAAAGCGTGATGAACTGAATGAAATTCAGAAAAGACTGTAATTATTATTAACCGTATAGGTTTTAAACCTCCTTCTGTTATTTACGTAGAGGTTCAACCGGTTGACCACTAAGATATTCGAGGTACGGTTCCACGGCCGTGGCGGCCAGGGAGCTTGGACTGCCTCGCTTCTTCTCGCTCAAGCTGGATTAAATGAGGAGAAGAACATTCAAAGTTTTCCTGCATTCGGACCTGAGCGCGCTGGCGCGCCCATCACGGCGTTCACGCGTATCAGTGACGAGCAGATCCAAATACATTCTAGCGTTTACGAGCCCGATGTTGTCGTGGTTCTCGACCCAACCCTCCTCGGCCCTGCCGTGGCGGATGGAATCCAGAAGGACACAAAGCTCATTGTAAACACGGACAAGACAGCCGATGAGGTTCTCGGCATCCTCGGACTTGAGGGAGTGGAGACATGGACGGTGGACGCCACCACGCTGGCGATCGACTTGCTGGGTAGGCCCATCACCAACACCGCAATGCTTGGTTCTATTGTGAAGGCGACTGGGGTCGTCAAGCTGGACAGCATTATGGAGGTCGTCAAAGCCAGGTTCGATGGCAAGATCGGTGAGTTGAACGCGGAACTCGTGACCAAGGCGTACAAGGAGGTAAAGCAAGGATGAGTAAAAGGGACTGGCAGGATCTGCCCAAGGGAGCCATTAGCTACAAGTCCAGCATGGACTACAAGACTGGCGACTGGGGAGTAGACGCGCCAGAGATTGACCACAGCAGGTGCACAAAGTGCACACTCTGCCACTTCTACTGCCCGGAGGGAGCCATTCTCATGAGGGAAGACGGATACACGGAAGTTGACCTTGACTACTGCAAGGGATGCGGCATCTGCGCAAAAGAGTGCCCAGTAAAGTGCATCGAGATGGTGAGGAAATAATGGTTAAACAGGAATTACAGGGACTTAACGGGGACGAGGCAGTCGCATACGCAACGAAGCAGGTAAACCCTGACGTTGTGGCGGCCTACCCCATCACACCACAGACAATCATCGTTGAGAGGTACAGCGAGTACGTCGCTGACGGCCAGGTTGACACCGAGTTCGTCGCCGTCGAGTCAGAGCACAGCGCAATGAGCTGCAGCGTAGGCGCTTCAGCCGCTGGCGCTAGGGCTTTCACGGCCACCGCATCAGCGGGTCTCGCACTGATGTGGGAGATCTTGTACATCGCTTCAAGCCTGAGGCTGCCCATCGTTATGGCGCTGGCCAACAGGGCGCTGAGCGGACCAATCAACATCCACAACGACCACAGCGACGGCATGGGCGCAAGGGACACGGGATGGATCCAGATCTACTGCGAGAACTCTCAGGAAGTCTACGATGCATCTATCCAGGCATGGAGGATCGCGGAGCACCTGAAGATACAGCTCCCGGTCATGGTATGCCTCGATGGTTTCACTCTGAGCCACACCATGGAGAACGTGAAGACCCTTATGGACGCTGATGTTCAGAAGTTCGTCGGCACGAGGCCGTTCATCGAGGTCGAGGGTCACATGGGCAAGGGTGAGCTGAGGCTCAACCCCGATATGCCCCTGACAATGGGCCCGCTTGACCTTCAGGACTTTTACTTTGAGCACAAGATGCACCAGGTGGAGGCACTGGACAACGCCCTTGAGTACATCAAGAAGATCGATGACGAGTACGAGGAGCTAAGCGGACGCAGGTACGATTACGTCGAGCCATACATGATGGAGGACGCGGAGGTCGCGCTCATCGGTATGGGGTCAATGGTGGGTACCATCAAGTTCGTCGTTGACGAGCTGAGGGAGGAGGGAGTAAAGGCGGGGATGGTCAAGCTAAGGCTGTTCAGGCCGTTCCCATCCGAGTACATCAAGAAGGCCATTGGAGACGTCCCGGTTCTGGGCGTAATGGAGAAATGCATCAGCTTCGGCGCACCGGCGAGCCCACTCATGGAGGAGATAATGACCGCCTACTACGCGGACAAGGAGAAGCCCATGCTGGCTAACTTCGTCGTCGGCCTTGGAGGCAAGGACGTATCCCCGGCCATGATCAGGGAAGCCTACACCAGCCTGCACAAGGCGAACAAGGACGGCAAGGTAGAGAAATTCATGACCTACATAGGAGTCAGAGGTGAGTAAGATGGAGAGACTTACACTAAAAGACGCGGCGTACATCAAGGACACATTGATGAGCGGCCACAGGCTATGCGCAGGATGCGCTCACCCCATCGTCGGCAGGATGATAATGAAAGCGTCGGCAGATATCCCGACTATCGTCACAAACGCAACGGGATGCCTTGAGGTAGCGACCACCATCTTCCCGTTCACAAGCTGGAACGTCCCATGGCTGCACAACGCGTTCGAGAACGCCGCGGCCAACGCAAGCGGGATCGAGGCAACGTGGAGGGCCCAGAGGCGCAGCGGCAAGGGTCCGCTGGCGAAGTACGATAACCTCAACGTCATCGCTTTCGGCGGTGACGGCGGTACCTACGATATCGGCTTCCAGGCCATATCCGGTGCCTTTGAGCGTGGACACCACTTCACATATGTCCTGATGGACAACGAGGCTTACATGAACACGGGTATTCAGCGCAGCGGCGGTACGCCACTTGCAGCTGCAACAACCACAAGCCCAGCCGGGAGCGTTATCAAGGGCAAGACCCAGTGGAAGAAGCCCATCGATGAGATCATGATCGCACACGAGATCCCATACGTTGCGACCATGAGCCCAGCGTACCCCCAGGATGTCTTGGACAAGTGCAGAAAGGCGTTCAGCATTGAGGGCCCAAAGTTCCTGCACGCGTTCATCCCATGCACAAGGGGATGGAGATACCCAACTGAGGACTCGGTGATGCTGGCGAGGCTGGCAACACAGACCTGTATCTTCCCGCTCTACGAGGTAACTAGGGAAAACGGCAGGCCAGTGTACAAGCTGAGCGGCGCAAGCGCGGCAATCGCGCGGAGGCCCCAGTCCAAGAAACCGGTTGAGGAGTACCTCAAGGGTCAGGGAAGGTTCAGGCACCTGTTCAGGCCAGAGGAGGACAAGGAGCTCCTTGCGGCCATCCAGGAGGGAGTTGACCACAGGTGGCAGCTACTTCTGGAAAAGTGCAACCTCTAATCTTCTTTTTTAACCCAATACGATTTTTCCCATTTCTCAGGCAGCCCAGGGACAACGTTGAACAGGGAGTGGGCCCGTAGTTCCGTGGTCCCCGAGTTTTCCTCGTATTTCTTGGGTGTACGTTTCTTGAGGCGTTCCTGAAGTAAATCAAACTCGTAACGTAACTGACCCATAGAAAGATCGATTGGATCAACGACCGAGTCTGGGTGAAGTATCTTGGAGTAGTTGAATTTGTAGCCCCTCATCAAGCTCTCATTATGAATTCCTTTGAGGTAGTAGCCAACGGCCTCCATTGGTTTCGGGTGGTACTTGAACCTGTTAAGCTGCGGGTGGTTCCTCCACCCCTTTGTCTTTCCCTCTGTCACCTTCTGGGCCAGCAGCGCCTCGCGCCACTGGGCACCGAGGCCCATCCAGTCAAGGTAAGATGGGTGAAGTGACCATATCCTCATAGCAAAACATGGAGACTCATCACTCTTAACAGTTAATGGGCAGGGGTTATACCGTGCCGTTTCCATGCATCAAGCAGAGGTAAAAATAGTGGAGGTCGCTACGCTTGGAGGGGGGTGTTTCTGGTGCACAGAGGCAGTTTTCCTTGAGATCGAGGGAGTCGGCGGGGTTGTTCCCGGTTACTCTGGGGGCCACGTCAAGAACCCGTCATACCAGCAAGTGATATCAGGCACGACGGGGCACGTCGAGGTAATACAGGTCACGTTCGATCCAGAGGAAATCCCGTTCAGGGAGATACTTGATATCTTTTTCACAATGCACGACCCCACGAGCCAGGACAGGCAGGGGGCGGATGTGGGAACCCAGTACAGGTCAGTCATCTACTACCACAGCGAGGAGCAGAGGAAGGTCGCGGAGGGGGTCATCGAGGAGATGAACGAGACCAACGTGTTCAACCTGCCCATTGTGACGAAACTTGAGCCCTTCACGGAGTTCTACGAGGCCGAGGATTACCACGTGAACTATTACAACAGGAACAAGGAGCAGGGGTACAGCAGGTTCGTGATTGAGCCCAAGCTCAGAAAGGTGGAGAAGGAGTTCAAGAAACGGATCAAGTGACGAAAAGCTGGAATCCTAAAACTCATTAACTCATTTTATCCCCTTGAGATGGAGGCATAACTTTTGATTGATAGATATACCGCGGCAATTATCCAGTTCAGGAGGATTGACCCCGAGCAGATACCTGATGTCAATGAGCGGAAGGAGGCTAACCTCAAGAAGATGCTGGGAACCTTTGAGAGCCTTGAGACATGGGACGTCATAAGCCCCGTCAAGCTTGTCCTGCTCCCCGAGAACGTGTTCAGGCACGAGTTCAACGCGAAGGAATCGACGCAGGAGGAGCGGGTTGCCTCAGCGGTGGAGATCCCTGGACCTGAGACGGATGAGATCGCAGAGATGGCGAGGAAGTATAAAACGTATGTCTCGATGTCGATGCACGAGAGGGACCCCCAGTACCCAGGGTACTTTATGAACACGGCATTCATCATGAACCCCAAGGGCAGGATCATCCTAAAGTTCAGGAAAGTCAACCCGTGGATACCCCTTGAGGTCTCCACCTCCCCGCACGACCTGCTGGACGTCTACAAGGAGCCCATCTTCCCCGTTGTCGAGACTGAACTGGGGAACCTGGCCTGCATGGTGTGCTACGACCAGTTCTTCCCTGAGGTGGCGAGGCAGCTGACGTTCAACGGCGCGGAGGTCATCCTCAAGCCAACAATATTCCCGCCCTACCCACAGCACATGAACTACGACCCGTACGACTGGTATACCACCGTCAACAAGATGCGGTCAATCGAGAACATGGTCTACGGGGTCAACTGCAACAGCGGGAAATACGGCAACAGCATGATCGTGGACTACCTCGGTAGGATAATTGCGAGGGGAGCCAAGGGCAGGCAGATGACCATCGGGGCAACCATCGATGTTCAGGAGCTCAGGGACTACAGGAAGAAGACCCAGCTGCATAACATGCTCCAGCAGATCAGGACCGAGTGCTACACGTACCTCGACAAGCCCATGTGGCCCGCCAACAAGCCGCTGACGGAAGGGGACGATTACCCCAAGTGGGCCCCGAAGCCTGATTTCTACAAGGAATGAGGTTGAGTAGGAGCCACACATAATCCTGAATTAATTTTTGGCTTGGAAAATTTGTTTTATGCCCTTTTTACCCTTAACCCATCGAAGGGGAGATGAATCATACATCTAAAGGCGCGCTCGATTGCCCCCTGCAAGAAACAGTAAAATGGAGATAGAACCTTACATGGGTACATCGATGATTAACATGGAAGAGAAATAAAAATCAACTTTTAGAAGGCTCATGAGCGGTAGCCTCCTGCTCATGGTGCTCACCCACATGCTTGTCCACGCCGCCGGAAACATGCGCACCACCATCTTCCCTGTACTCAAGGAAGAGTTCGCCCTAACCAACCAGCAAATCGGCCTCATAGTCGCGATCCCCAGCCTCTGCCAGTTACTCCTCAGTATACCCAGTGGGATGGTCTCCGACCGGTTTGGCCCCAAGAAGCTGATCGCCGCGAGCATTCTCATAGCCGCCATTGGTGCCCTCCTGGGGAGCGTTTCCACGACACCCTGGATGTTCATCATCCCGTCCACCCTTCTCACGTTCAACTCAACCCTCTACCATCCCCCAGCACAGAGTTACGTCTCAGACATTACCAGCCCACGTGACCGCTCCAGGGCTCTAGGTATATGGCATAGCGGGGGCACCACCGGCGTCAGCCTCGGCCCCCTGAGCATATCCATCCTAATGGGACTATTCGCCTTCAGCTGGAGGCAGATATACAGCTTCTGGGTAATCCCCATCCTACTGGGACTCGTTGCACTCTACTTTGTGAAGCCTCCATCAGAGATGGTCGAGAAGGAGGAAAGGGAGAGTTGGGAAGAGGAGGATACCGTGGACACTCTCTTCAACTCAAACATGATCTTCCTCCTTCTTTCCGGTACAGTGAGGCGTTTTGGTGGAGGTCTAACAACGGGCTTCCTGGGTATTTGGCTAGCCGAGGCACAGGGCTGGACAATTGGCCAGATCGGATTGATGCTGGGGATTAGTTCCCTTATGGGTATAATCGCTAGCCCGCTTGGAGGAGAGCTAGCATCCCGGTTCGGGGAGAAACGATGGTTCTCGGGCACCCTCCTCGGCTCCTACATCTTCTTTGCCCTTGCATTCCTTGCCAAGGGCTACTGGGCCTTCTTCGTACTCTTCATCACCCACAGGTTCTTCGGTATCCTGGGTATGCCCGCTGGCATGACGCTTACAGCCCGTTTCTCGCCCCGTAAGCAGAGGGGGGTCGGGTTTGCGCTTTCATCAATCCCTATGAACGTCGTGATGCCAATCGCAGCGTTAGCTGCGGCTTACATCGCTGACACTTTTGGGCTATACTATATCTTCATGATCACGTCGGTGATCTATTTCATCGGCCTCGCCATCTTCCAGCTCGGGGTCAGGATAGAAGACTAGCACGCGCCACCGTGCCCTCAAGTGCGCCAAGCTGTGCGCGAGCTCAGCCTTACCGTTATTTCTATGTACTACCTCCCCCGTTGTTGATAGTATGCCATTTGGATACAACGGTAAGCGGTTAATCGTAGACTTGTCAGAGGGAAAAGTATCGATAGAGGAGCCGGAGGAGTCATGGTACAGGACATACCTCGGTGGAATGGGTTCAGTAGCGTATCATCTCTTGAAGAGCATAGAACCGGGAACGGACTCGCTGGACTCGGGTAACGTAGTGGTAATGTCAACAGGGGTCATAACCGGTGCTCCATTCTCGGGCAGCGGCAGAAACGCTGTGGGGGCCAAGTCCCCCCTTACCGGCGCTTTCGGTGAGGCAGACGCAGGGGGTTTCTGGGGTGCAGAGCTCAAACACGCAGGATTCGATGAGATTGTCTTCAAGGGTACATCCAGCACACCTGTTTGGCTTTGGGTTCATGATGGTAAAGCTGAGCTAAGGGACGCATCCGCTCTCTGGGGCCTTGAGGTCGGGGATTGCCACGACAAGATGAGAGAACTTACCGGAGAGAAAATGGCCAGGACATCCCTCATCGGGAAAGGTGGGGAGCTGATGGCGAGAACTGCCTGCGTCATTAACGACCTGACCCACGTCGCTGGTAGATGCGGGCTTGGCGCGGTTATGGGTGCCAAGAAGCTGAAAGGGGTGGCTGTCAGGGGCACCCAAAAACTGGAGTACGCCGACCCGGAGAGGTTGAGCGAGCTGGCAAAGACCCTCATCTCCCGGATTCCCACTGAGTCAAGCGGGATGAGCACGTACGGTACAGGAGGAAACATGGAGGCTGGGGCCCTGATTGGCAACCTGCCTACCAATAACTTCAGGGACGGAGCCTGGCCACACGCCGCCAAGGTCGATGGCAGGGCCATCAAGGAACAGTACAGAGTAGGTATGGGGACCTGCTATGCATGTGCCGTGAGGTGCAAGAAAGAGGTTGAGCTTGAGACGCCGTACAAGGTGGAGAGGAGGTACGGCGGCCCTGAGTATGAGACACTCGGGGCGTTTGGCTCGGACTGTGGCATCTCTGATCTGGCGGCCATCTGCAAGGCAAACGAGCTCTGCCAGAGATTCGGACTGGACACCATTGGAGTTGGAGCTACTATAGCCTTCGCCATGGAGTGCTACGAGAACGGCATTATCGACGACGAGGTTACCGGTGGAATCAACCTCAGGTTCGGGGACGCAGACGCCATGCTTCAGGTCGTCGAACTCATGGGTAGAAGGGAGGGAATCGGGGACATTCTGGCGGATGGATCACGCAGGGCTTCCCAGAAATGGGGAGGAGAGGAGTACCTCGTCGAGGTCAAGGGGCAGGAAGTACCCATGCACGAACCTCGCATCAAGAGAGGGCTTGGGCTAGGATACGCCGTTTCACCTACCGGGGCCGACCACTGCCACAATATGCATGACACGGGGATGGTGGGGCGTAGCCTGGATAAACTGAGGCCCCTAGGTATCTTGGAGGAAGTGCCAATTGAGAGTCTGGGGCCTGAGAAGGTCCGCATGTTCAAGGCCCAGATGCAGATGAGGATACTGGCGAACTGCCTGGCGGTCTGCAGTTTCCCTCCATGGAGGTTCACGGAGTACGTTGACCTCGTCCAGGCGGTTACGGGGTGGGACGTCTCAATGTACGAGCTCGTATCCGTTGCGGCCAGGACCCTAAACCTCGCCAGGGTGTTCAACATGCGTGAGGGACTGACCAAGGACGATGACTGGCTTCCAGACCGGTTCTTCAAACCCCAGACAAGCGGGGCGCTCTCGGAGACAAGCGTTGACCCAGTTGAACTGAGACAGGCCATTGATACCTACTACGAGATGATGGGCTGGAACCGTGATGGGGTGCCGATGACAGGGACGTTGCACGACCTGGGTGTCGGATGGGCCGTAAAACACCTAGCATCTGCATAATTACGCGCCCAAGGACCCGGTTCTTGGGTTTTTACGCATTCAGACTTTTTTCAGTTGGCAAATAAGAGAAAATCTAGCGTAAAATTACCTTATCCTGACTATAATTCTAAATACGTTCAGGGACATCACAATATGATAAAAATGGATAAAATGATGAAAGCTGCGGTAAAAACCGCTGAAGGGGACTATGAGATCAAAGAGGTCCCCATACCTGAGATCACGCGACCTGACTATGTTCTAGTGAAAATTCGAAGCGCAGGTATCTGCGGCAGTGACCTACACAGGTGGAAAGTGCCGGTACCAGCGTCAGTTGGTCGCATAAGCGGTCATGAGCTCGCCGGGGACATCGTGGCTGTTGGCGAGGATGTAACGAACGTGAAGGTAGGTGACAGGGTCGGCGTTGACTCTGTCGTCTCCTGTGGGGTTTGTTACTGGTGTAAGGTAGGGCAGTACCACGTTTGCCCGTATAAATCAGATATCAGGGGCAAGACATTCGCCCGTGCGTTCAGCGAGTACGTTGTAGGTCCAGCCGACCATGTCTACCCGATACCGGATCACGTGGGGTACGGGGAGGCGGCCATCATGGACGTGTACGGGACCAGCGTGCACGCCATAAGCAGGACGGACATACACATGAACCAGAAGGTGGTAATCATCGGCGCAGGGCCAATCGGCTTAAGCCTGCTTGACCTAGTCAACGTGGCTGGGGCGGATGGAATCATCATTGATATCATAGACCACCCCTTGGAGTTCGCCAAGAATACGTTGGGTGCATACGCAACCATCAACTCAAAGAAAGAGGACCCGGTCGCTAAGGTGATGGAGTTAACTGATGGCCAAGGAGCAGATGTAGTGGTTGACTGCGTTGGTGGAGGGGCCTCCACTTTCCTGCTGCCCCAGGCAATTGAGATGGTGCGTTTAAAGGGAAAAGTCGCGATAGTGGGCATACTGAAACCTGATCTGGCCCTCTCAGTTGATTGGAGAAAGCTACAATGGGGCGAGATTGATCTAATAGCTGTTTCTGGCTTCTACCACTGGGGCAACGACCCGGAGTTCAAGATCGTGACTGACCTGTTGAGCAAGGGCAAGCTCCATGCAACCGAGATGATCACTCACAGGTTCCCCCTGGAGAAGATCAACGAAGCTTTCGCGGTTGCCGCCGATAAACAGGGTACGAACTCCATCAAGGTAGTGCTAGACTCATAATCTAGCACTGGCTATACCCTTCTGAGCCTTTTTTTTAATAAATTATAGAAAATGAGGCGTTAAGCCTCGTAGACAACTTTTCCGCCCAGGTAAGTGGTCAGGACAACGGTGTCCTTGATGTCGTCCTCGGGGCAGGTCATGATATCCCTGTCGATGACGACCATGTCGGCCAGTTTACCGGGCTCGATGCTTCCCTTGATGTCCTCCTCGAAGGTCAGGTACGCACCGTTAAGGGTGTACATGGTTACTGCCTCCTTCCTGGTGACCTTCTGCTCAGTCCCCATCTGGGTGTCGTTCATCTCGGTCCGCCTCGCGATGCTTGTCCAGAGGCTAACGAACGGCGGGAATGGTGTAACGGGGCTGTCTGTCCCTGCCGCGCACATGATTCCCTCGTCGAGCCATGCCCTGTGGGGCTTGAGCCATTGACTCCGCTCATGGCCAACGTTGCCGTAGTAGCTGTCACCCAGGTAGTAGAGAAAGCTGGGCTGGCTTGCGACCATGATTCCCAGCTCCCTGCAGTCCTTGAAGTTCTGCTCCGTCGGCTGGTACGCGTGTATGAGGTAGAACCTGCGCCCCTTGATGGACTTTAACTCGTTTGTCTTTTTGAACGCCTCTATGACGATGTCCATCGCGGCCCCGCCACAGCAGTGGACGCCGCAGAGCATCCCTCGCATGTTACCGGCATCAACCAGTTTCTGGAGGTTCTCAACTGGGACGGTCAGGACGCCATAGTCCTCGGGGTCGTCCTCGTAGTGCTCACGGAGCAGGGCGGTCCTTCCCCCTATCCCTCCATCAATCAATATCTTTAGCCCCTGGAACTTTAGCAGATCATCGCCGAACCCTGATAGCATTGGGAACTCGTTGATCCTCTTGAGGCTGTCCTCGATGGGCTCGCTCTTCTGGAGGGCCGCCAGCATCATGTTGGTCCTGACGGTGAGATCGCCGTTTTCCTTTAGCTTCTGGTAGGCCGCCATGTGGTCTGCCGTATTACCCGCGTCGATGACGCTGGTGATACCCACGGCGTTGAAAGCATCGAAGGCCGCCTTGATCTGACCCATGTAATCCTCTACGCCCTCTGGAGGGATCTGGTTCCTGACCATGTTCATGGCCGGTCCCTCCTCAAGCATCCCGGTGGGCTCGCCGTTCTCGTCCTTGACTATGACGCCCCCCACTGGCTGCGGCGTGTCCTTGCTAATCCCCCCGATCTCCAGGGCCTTGCTGTTCGCCACTAACAGGTGGCCGCATGTCCTAGTGAGGACCACGGGGTTATCGGGGGAGACCTCGTCAAAGTCGTACCTTGACGGGTTCCTGTTATCAGAGAGCTTTGCCTGGTCCCAGCCCCTCCCGAGTATCCATTCACCGGGCTTGGCCTCCTTGACCTTCTCGGCGACCGCGTTTTTCATGTCCTCGATGCTCATCATTGGGGGTGTCCTGCAGTTTATGATTTGCAGTGATGACCCGGTCCCAACGACGTGGATGTGGCTGTCGTAGAGCCCTGGCATGACCGTCTTGCCCCCCAGGTCAACAATCTCCGTATCTGGGCCCGTGAGTGCCCTGATCTCCTCGGTTGTGCCCACCGCCTGGACCCTGCCGTCCTTGACGGATACCGCCTCGGCGTAGCTGAACTCCTCGTCCACTG
>CAYLJH010000021.1:0-16341 GCA_964383685.1 uncultured Candidatus Bathyarchaeia archaeon
GATCACATGATGAATCCCATCAGGGTATACACAGGAGTTCAGGGACGTAGACATGTCCTTGACCTTGTCAATGTCCATGATGACGAGGTCGGCGCACGAGCCAGCCTTGATCAGCCCCCTGTCCTTGAGCCTGAACTTCTGGGCAGGGAAGCCCGTCACGTGGTGGACTGCCTGCTCGATGCTCAGAACTTTTTCCTCCCTCACGTTGTCCTCGAAATAGGCGGCGAACCCGTTGAAGCTGTTCTGGCTGGGCTTGAACCATGGAACCGACTTTGCCTCCCACTCGGTGTTGATGGCCAGCGTGTCGATGCCTGCCATCATGGCGGGGTGCTTGTAGAACAGGCTCTTCATCGGGCTGGAGAAGTTCATGGCATGGAGCTTGGTGTAAGGGTCCTCCATGAGAATCTCAAACAACGCGTCAAGGGGCTTCACACTCATTTCTGACGCGATCTTTGAAACAGTTTTCTCCAGATAGGACTCGTTCTTACACTCCGCTATCTTCCTGCCCATGCTCCACCGGGGATTTATGTTGGGGTTGAGCCCATACCACTTGCCCGACCAGATGGTTGCCTTGATCTCCTCACGGAAATCGGGCATCCTCAATGCCTTGGCGAGCTGCTCACGGCTGCCCGTGACCCTGACCCATGGGGTGAGAGCTGCGGCGAGCCAGTTGTTGGCGTATAGGCCGTAGCCGCCGGTGTTTGGGATAAGGTCAAATGACACGTCCAAGCCCTCCTCGATGGCCTCGTCAACGGCTTGAAGCGTTGCCTTCGCCGCTGCCGCAGTCATAAGCGCGTTTCCTCCAGGGTAGACATCGTACAACGGTCCGAGGTGGCTGATCTGGACCGCTGTCCCTGCCTGCCTGCCCACATCGATGGCCTCAAGTATCCCGTTGATCTTGGGGGGCGGGAACTCGCCTGGACGCCTCGCCTTCCTGAGACCGGTCCTGAGGCTGTGGCTCTGGTAGATGCCGCCGTACTCGGCGATGACCTTGGTTAACTCGATGAGCTCCTCCTTGACGGCCCAGTAACCAGGGTCATAGTCCCTGCCGACGCTCATGCCAAGACAGCCGTCCTCCATGGCTTGCCTGAGGTGGGGCTTCATCTCCTCTATCTCGGCATCCGTTGCCACCCGCTCGTAGTCGAGGCCCATGGCCATGACCCTGATGTTTCCGTGGCCTACCATGGGGACATAGTTTGGGCTTATTCCGAAGGACTCTACCTTTGCGCAGAACTCGCCCATGGTCTTCCAGTCAACCTCCCAGCCCACCTGCTCCTTGTGGTGGACGTTGAACTCGTCCCTCTCGATATGGCCCGATGGGTAGTACATCGCGGGGTAGAGTTCCCTGAACAGGTCATACAGGATCATGCCCCCGCTGACATACTCGCCGTACGGGCCAGGGCTTCCGCCGCACTGGCCACCGATGAACGTGGTTATCCCCTGTCTCAGGAAGCCCTCTGCCTCAGGGTAGTACAGGATGCTGATATCACCGTGGTTGTGTACATCAATAAAGCCGGGGCTCACGATCCTGCCCTTTGCATCGATTTTCTTACTTGCGTACCCTAGGTCGTCCCCCACGGCGGCGATCTTGTCGCCGTATAATGCCACCTCGCCCTTGAACGGTTTATCCCCTGTACCGTCAACGATGGTGGCGTTCTTGATTATGACATCATAGTCGTCTGACATGGACAGAGTATGTTCCACCGAGAACTTAACGTTTAGTCCGTTGGTTTAAATTGACTCCATATGATAACAGTCCATGAAAGTCGTTCTTCTTGGCACCGGGGGTCCGAGACCTGACCCCCACAGGATGGGGCCATCAACGCTTGTCTCAATCGGGGATGACAACATCATAGTTGACGCGGGGAGGGGGGTCGCCACCCGTATTGTCCAGGCGGGCGTGCCTATCACTGATTTCGGTTACGTCTTCATCACGCACCACCACTTTGACCACACGGGCGGACTTGGCGACCTCTTGTTCGCTGCGTGGAACATGGCCAGGAACAAGACGATTCACGTCTTCGGCCCAAGGGGGACAAAAAAGATGGCCAATCACCTCTTTGAGGCATATGAGCGTGATATCTGGTACAGGATGTCCGAGACGGAGCTGACAGTGGAGAAGCTCATTGATATCAGGGACATGGTCAGGGTTCACGATGTGGACCCTGGAATGATCTATCTGGGGGAGGAGTGGATGGTTTCAGCGGAGTACGTTGACCACGGACACGGGCTGGGGCTGAGCCGTGTGGACTGGCCCTGCCTAGCATATCGGATCATTGATGGCGAGAGGAGCGTGGTGATTAGCGGCGACGCCGTGTATTCCAAGAAACTGATATCGTTTGCCAAGGATACCGACCTCCTAGTCATGGGCTGCTATTACTCGGGAGAGGAGGTAAATGACCACGACACGAGGCTAATCGCGGAACATGTACTGGCCAGCTCCCTTGACGCAGGGAGGATCGCAGCCGATGCAAACGTAGCCAAGATGGCCCTTGCTCATATCAGGGAAAAGCCCCAGAGACTCTTGGATGCTATGGTTGATGAAATCAGCAAGGATTACGACGGGGAGGTCATCGTGGGCGAGGACCTCCTTGAGATAATGGGCTAGACCCTTTTTATCGAGACAATCTCGATGGGCGGAGTGAGCCTCTGGCCCTCGTATGGCTCAACCTGGATGGCCTTCACTACATCCATTCCAGCGATCACCATGCCGAATGCGGCGAACCCTTGCAGGTCTGGGTTCCTGTTGCCCTGGTAATCAAGCGAGGGCTGGTCGCCGATGCAGAAATAGAAGCTGCTCTTGGCAGAGTTTGGCTTGAACCTGCCCATGCTGATGACGCCGTCAACGTGCTTTAACCCCGTGAGGCTTGTTCGCTCCAGCTTTATGGGATCGTACTCCATGTCCTTCGGCACCTGACCGCCCTGGATAACCTCGATCTTGACTGGTGAGTCAGGCTGGTTGTCCATGGTTACGGTTCTGAAGAACGTGGTACCATCGTAGAGGCCGGCATCGGTGTACTTCAGGAAATTACCTGAGGTGATGGGTGTCCTCGACTCGTAAATCTCCACCTTGATGTCCCCCATGGTGGTCTTGATAACAACAACTGGGTTAGAACTCAATTCAATCAACTAGAATCTGGGAAGGTTGTATAAGAAAAGAAGGGTTAGTGCCTTCGCCGGCGCTGACCCTGCCCACGTGAACCGCGCGAGCCGCCTGATCCACGAGACCCGCGTGACCCTCGGTACCCACCAGCTCCGTATGATTTGCCTGATGAACGTTTCTTGGTCTTCAGGCATGGCAGACAGTAGACAGGTCGTCCATCGGTTGGCTTGAAGGGCAACTTGAATTCGATCTTGCACTTCCTGCAGATGGCCTTGTGCTTCTCAGGTGGTCCACCCTTAATCTCGACGGTCGTCTTCAGCTCGGTGATCGTTGTGTTGTTCTGAGCGATGATATCCTTCAGCGCCCCCTCCTCGCCATGTGCGACGAACGTGATGGCTGTCCCCTCGGCCTTCATCCTGGCGGTCCTTCCAATCCTGTGGAAGTACGCCGATGTCTCGTTGGGTATGTTGTAGTTGATGATGTGGGTGATGCCGCTGATGTCCAGACCCCTTGCCGCGATATCCGTGGCTGCTAGGAAGTCTATCCTGTCCTTCCTGAATCCACGGGTTACCCTGTCCCTCTGGGACTGGGTCAGGTCGCCGTGAAGTGCCCCCGCGTTGAACCCGGCGTTCTTCAGCTTTTTTGAGAGCCTGTAAGCGCCCCTCTTGGTCCTCGTGAAAATAATGGCTTTCTGGATGTTCTGCTCCTCGATGAGTTCCTTGAGTACTGGGTAACGGCTGTTATGGTCAACCCTGATGAACCTCTGCTCGATCTCCTCTAGGGTGATCTCGTCCTTGCTTACCAGGATCTTCTCGGGCTTGTTCATGTACTTGTTGCATATCTTCCAGATGTTCCTGTCCATCGTGGCCGAGAACAGGCTCGTCTGCCTCTTCGCTGGAACCTTGTCTAGGATCTTGTTGATGTCCTTGATGAAGCCCATGTCCAGCATCCGGTCAGCCTCGTCCAGGACAACCATGCGGACCGCCCTCAGCCTGAGGGTACCCCTGTTAAGGTGATCGATTAGCCTGCCGGGTGTACCGACGACTATGTGGACGCCCCTCTTGAGCTGGTTTATCTGTTTGTTAATCTTCTCGCCGCCATAGATGGGTAAAACCCTGACCCCGGTGTACCTGCTGATCCGTGAGATGTGATCAGCTATCTGTATAGCCAGCTCACGGGTTGGCGCCAAGATGAGTCCCTGGACCCTCTTGTCGCTGAGATCGATGGATTCCACCATGGGAATGCCGAAAGCCGCTGTCTTGCCAGTCCCAGTCTGGGCCTGGCCTATCACGTCCCTGCCTTCGAGTAGGGGCATGATTGATTCTGCCTGAATAGGCGATGGTGTCTTGAAACCCAGAGCCTGGATGCCTTTGAGGACATCCCTGCTGAGGGGGAGATCGTTGAAATTCTCTACTTGCATACGTTTCTGCTCATATCACTAAACTACGCATGCGGTTGCCTTGTAAGCGTCTCCATACATGAATATGTTTGACGTGATTAGCCCCCTAATCCTGTAGGTGGCATTTAAAGGTATCACAACAAATTAAACAAAAAAAATTTTTACTGGAGCCCCTCAGACGGGAATCCGGCAACTATGACGAGGTAACTAGTACCTACGTGGTGGCCTGTGCTTCTTGAAGCATTCCTGACAGTAGACTGGCCTACCCTCGGTTGGCTTGAACGGAACCTCTGCTTCCTCTCCACAGTCGCTGCAGGTGACCTTGTGCATCTCGCGTGGACCACGGTCGTAGCTGCGCCTCTCTCTATAACCCATTAATTTCACTCCTCTTACGTAATTGGATATTTAGAATAACGCTTTGATACTCCAGATATCTAAGGGACATTGACCCGGACAAAGTAATAAAGATATACGTAATCAAGGCTTGAACTTCTCGAATAGGTTGAAATATCGAGATTCTCCAGATATGCCATGGCTGGCAAGGTAGGGAGTGACACAAAAGTCCTGGAGCAGTTTATCCAGATATACTGCGACACCAAGCACAAGGAAGCCAAAAAAAGCGAGCAAGATGGGTTGAACCTCTGCCCTGAATGCTTTGAGACCTTGGAGTACTCAAAATTACGGAGGGAGATATGCCCCCTTGACCCGAAACCCGCCTGCAAGAACTGCGAGATCCACTGCTACAAGCCAGACCAGAGGCAGAAGATTAAGGACATCATGAGGCACTCAGGGATGCACCTCATCAAGAGGGGCAGGATAGACATGCTGCTCCACTATTTCTTCTAATTGTTACCATCCAATGAAACCGTTTTTCAGCTTAGTCACGCTACCTGCAACAAGACTATAAGCCACTATTCCAGAGGATTGACGCCATGTTCACCATGCTCGATGTGGGAAACTTCTTCCTCTTCATCTCCGGGTTCCTGATGATTCACACGGCCTATAAGAACAGGGAAGTCCTGACCGGGTACAACTTCACGGGGAGCCTGATGTTGGCCATCGGCATCTCATTTGTAATTATTTTCTACATCCAGCAGGGATTCTGGTTGAGCACCTTCCTAACGCTTCCCAACTACCTCTACTGGATCGTTGTCGTTGTATCACTACTAAAGATTAAGAGAAAATAACCAAAACTCATACTCTTTCTATATACATTCAGTTTAAATGTAAGAGTCCATCCATATCATCGGTCTGGTGTATATATTGGAAAACAGCATGCGCGAATATTATCTCATGGTCATAAGCGGGACATTGACGATGTTCGCTGGGGGCTTTATCTGGCCCATCTTCGCGCCCTTCGTCAGGACCGAGTTCACAGCATCTCTCCAGCTAGTCGGGTTCGCAGTATCAGGATATTTCCTACTGAGGATGTTCACAGAGTTCCCCATCGGCGTCCTCAGCGACAGGATGGGACCAAGGATGCCTCTGATTGCTGGACGGATATTGGCAGTCATCGGGGCCTATCTCTGTTACAGGACCACAAACATCTGGATGCTCATCTTCGCCAGAATGATCTGGGGTATGGGTGACGCCAGTTTCTTTTGTATCGGCATGAGTTACGTTAGCCGTCTATTCCCCGCTGAGAAGAGGGGGAGAGCCATGGGCATCTTCCAGGCTGTGGAGATGGTTGGCAGCTTCATGGGCCAGACAATCGGTGGCTACGCCGCAGCGGAGTATGGTCCTCGATTCAACTTTCTTCTAACGACTATCGTAGCGATAATCGCGCTGATATCGGTAACCATGATTAGGGGAAACAGCAGCGCCATGAAGATAAGCAAGAAGAGGGTTAGCCTCATCCCAACAAGGGAGGAAATGAAGAAGGTCCTCAGCAAGACGCTCATAGTGGCCTGTATAATCAACCTGGTCAGCATGATGATAAACAGCGGCCTCCTGGGCACAATACTACCTATCTACGCTACGGAGAACCTCGGATTGCCGCTGACACAGTACGCGCTACTTGTATCAGCCAGCACCGTCGGCAGCATCTCCGGCAACCTCATCGGGGGTGCTCTAAGCGACAAGATAGGCAGAAAGAGGGTCCTCCTCGTAGGATTCGCCATCGGCGCACTTTCAATATTCGGCATAACGGTCTTCCCCTCGTTCATACCTCTACTGGTTATGATGTTCTTCAAGGGGATATTCTGGGGAATCGTCTACGGTGTGGTACCGGCGTACATAGCTGACGCGGTACCCGACGAGGTCAGGGGAATTGGGATCGGCACGTTCAGGACATTCATGGACCTGGGTGGACTGGTCGGCCCCATGGTTATGACCTCCATCGTAGCCGGATTCGGCGGGTCACAGGGCTATGTCTATAGCTTCTACTTTGGAGTCGCCACTATAGTCGGGCTCATCGGTGTAACTATGACCCTTGAGGACACTAAGGGCAAGGCTGTAGCGGTTCATTAACTGAAACTGCAAGAGAAAAAAGCCTTAATACTCTTTTCTGAGGGAAAAGAGGAAAACTAGTACTCCTTGGGCATCGCGTTGAGCTCTTTCTGGGTGAAGACCGGGCCATGCTCACAGACCAGCTTGTCCCCGACGTTACATCGCCCGCATTTTCCGACGCCGCACTTCATCCTCATCTCAAGAGACATAATGATGTTCTCAGGGGAGAAACCTAGCTTTGTCAGCTCAGGGGTGGAATACTTGATCATCACAGGTGGACCGCATATTATCGCTACCGCGTTTTTTGAGCTGGGTGCTGCCTGCTTGAGGATCGTTGGCACATACCCAACTTTTTTTGTCCAATTATCATCGCCCCTGTCAACGGTGAGGATGAGGTCAATATCATCCCGTCCCTCCCACGTGTCGAGGTCATACTTGTACAGGAGCTCACCGGGGTTTCTTGCGCCATAGACCACAGTGATATCTCCGAAGCGGGACCTGTTTTCATCGTCCAGCATGTAATTAATGAGGGATCGGAGCGTGGTGAACGCAAAACCACCGCCCACGATGACGATGTTTTTGCCCTCAAGATACTCCATGGGCCAGCCATTTCCATAGGGCCCCCGGACGCCTATGTAATCACCCTCGTTGCAGTTGTGCAACGCAGATGACACTGCCCCAACCCGCTTGACAGTGAACTGGAGGAACCCCTCATCGGTGGGAGACGAGGCTATCCCGATTGGGCACTCGCCCTCACCGAAGTATGAGAGCATCCCGAATTGCCCTGGGATATACTGGTAGGCTTTCCTCTCCTCCGGGTCCTGTATGACCAGCGTGAAGGTCTTCAGGTCGTTCAGATCGTTTTCCGTGGTTATCTTCTTGATTATTGCGATTTTTGGTATATATGGATCAGACATTGTTGTTACCTCATACCTCGACTAGTTTCACGAGCGCGTCCCGGATGTCCTGGTTGACGGGGCATTCACGGACGCATCTGCCGCACCCAACACAGGAAGTGTGCCCGTGTTCATTGGGGAAATAGAGGAACTTGTGCAAGACCCTCTGCCGCACCCGCTCCTTACCACTGGGCCTTGGGTTGTGCCCAGAGGCGTGCGCTGTAAACTGGGGGAACTGGCAGGTGTCCCAGATGCGGATTCTCTTGACGCCTTCCTTGGTTTCCTCGTCCAAGATATCAAAGCATAGACACGTGGGGCAGACGTACACGCATGTCCCGCAGCCGATGCATTTCTGAGATAATTCAGCCCAGATGGGGTCATCGAACATCCCATCGAGTTTCTCATTGAGCCCATCCAATCCTTGAATCTTCTTGATGCCCTTTTCTGCTGTATCCCACTGATTTTGGGCGACCTCAAGATCATCATTTGACGGCTGCTCTGTTCCCTCAGCAAGTTCAATAATACTCGCTCCACGATCGGAAAGAACATTAACTAAATAATTGTCCCCAAGGTCCGTGAAGAGCAAATCCATGCCTTCAGTCCCCGATGGACTGCCTCCAACGGATGTACAGAAACATGTGCTCAGTGGAGCATTACATGCGAGCCCGATTACTATGGTTTTTTCCCGTTTTTTCAGATACGGTTTGTCCTTGTGTGCCCCAGAGGCAAACACTTTGAATGAGTTCTCCAGGCCCTTGGCGTCGCATGGACGCACTCCGAATATAACCCAGTCCTTCTCAATGGGCGCTGGCTTCTCGATCAC
Organism: uncultured Candidatus Bathyarchaeia archaeon; assembly: GCA_964383685.1. Lineage (GTDB taxonomy): Archaea > Thermoproteota > Bathyarchaeia > TCS64 > TCS64 > RBG-16-57-9. The sequence continues at coordinate 8,670 of CAYLJH010000021.1, forward strand.
GGTTTTTCCATTTCGTTTCTTTACGGTGAAGAGCACCTCGGTCTGGGGGAACAGAATCTCCTTGGAGGCAAGCTTGGTGTTTGAGTACTTGAGTTCGACCTCGTCGCTGTGGTTTATCTCCTGGAACCGGATCGTCTTCCCGTTATCGATGGGGGCGATGACCCGGTAGCTCTTGATGAGTTTGTTCAGTAGCCCTGCCGCGTTTTCCTTGTCTATCGTGACGGTTTTCCCTATTTTACTTGATGAACTCATCTGAATCCTCCTTGTCGTAGGTCCCCATGACGGGGTCCTGCTCGATATCCAGCCCCGCCTCGTACTTGTATCGATCCTTGATTACTTTCTCTGCTACGCCAAGCAGATAGCGTAGATTGATGCCCATTGGGCATGCCCTGGTACAGGCGTCGCAGCCCACGCATCTCCCGGCCATATGCATGGATCGGACGATGTGATAAATCATGGTGTCAGATAGGTCGTTGGTCTTCCCAAACCACTGGGGCATGGTGGCATCAACGAAGCACTCCTTGCAGTAGCAGGACGGGCAGACGTTTCTACAGGCGTAGCACCTAATACAGTCGCCCAGCTCGTTCACAAAGAACCTGTAACGTTCATCAGGTTCCATGGCGTCCAGTTCCTCGACCTCGGGGTAGCCATCCATTTTATTCTCGGCAACCGGCTCCCCGATCAGCACATCATGGAGGACGGGGTTCGGGTGCTTGCAGTACTTGCATGAGACTGAGAGATAATCATCGAGGGGCAGTGTTTTCTCGAAACCCGATCCTTTGACATGGATCTGGTCACCGGATATCGTTGCCTCGGTGATCTCGTGACCTCCAACGGCTCCTTCGATCTTCCGTCTATCAATGACGCCCTCACAGGGCACACCGATTATCGTGATATCTTCCCTTTTGATCTGGTTCTCCTTTATCAGCAAAACCGTTGACCTTGAATCGCATCCCTTTGCGATAATCCCTACCTTGACTTTCCTCTCCTTCAGATAGTTGGCGAGGTTGATACCGCACGAGGGGTCCCATATGAGTCTTTCAACGTCATCAGGGTCAGTTATGAAACACGGCGCTGACCGTAGCGGGACCGAGCCCTTCTCGTACCCGATGATAACGTCAACCTTTCCGTCCGTCAGGAGCTCTCTGGCCTTTTCCCGCATCAAATCTATTTTATCAGTCATATTTGAGCCCCCCTTACAAGCCTCTTAGATGGCCCAATGGCGCGTACCTTGTCAACCACCTCGGTTACAATGTTGGAGAACTTTTCACCCTCGGCAGCGGACACCCATGAGAAAATGACGCGGTCGGGCTCCAGCCCAACGTACTCCAACAGGTCCTTGAGTACCGCAAACCTTCTTCGCGCAACCAGGTTGCCTGAGATATAATGGCAGTCCCCTGGGTGGCACCCGGATACGAGGACACCGTCCCAGCCTCTTTGAAGGCTCTTGATGATATAATACGGGTTAACCCGCGATGAGCACGGGACACGTACCACCCTGAGGTTTGGAGGGTATTGCATCCTGCCGATCCCCGCCATGTCCGCCCCGGCATAGCTGCACCAGTTACACAGGAACGCTATGATCGTGGGCTCCCATTCCTTATCTGTTGGTAAAGATATGGTCTTTTCTTCGAGGCTCAGTCTGATTCCCCTCCTGTAGCTTCAATTTCTCCAATATACTGCTGAACTACGCCTGGGTCTATCTCGTTGTTGCCCAATCCAAGCTCATCATAGCTCAGCCCCATGGCCAGCCCAAGTAATTGCGGGTAATGGATGACCGGAACTCCAGGTGGAGTTTCCTCCATCAGCTGGCACCGCTCATAGGTGAGGAAACAGAAGGGACAACATGTGACCATGACCTCCGCGATCTCCTTCACAGTGTTGACCTTCTCAAGGCCCACGCTCCACGTGACATCCTCCCGGATGCCCATTATTGGCCCCGTGCAGCACTCCAGCTTGTTCATGTAAGGGACGCTTTTCGCGCCGGTGAGGTCGATTAACTCATCCAGCGTTGTAGGGGCCTCTGGGTCGTCAAACTCCATGACATCCGAGGGTTTGAGTAAATGACACCCATAATGGGCTCCCACTGCGAGGCCATCCAGTGGGTTTGTGATTAACTTTGAGATTTTATCGAGCCCAACATCCTCCTTGAGCACCCTGACAAAGTGCTTGACCTCAATGGTGCCCTTGAACTCTTTCCCTGTTTCAGCCAGTACTTCATTGACCTTGATTCTGAGCTCAGGGTCTGATTTCAGTTCCTTGTTGGCCTTGGTGAGAACCTCGGTACACCCGTTGCACACCGTGATGATATCTGCCCCCATCTCCTCCGCGATACAGATGTTTCGGGCGGCGAGAGCTAGGCCGGTCAGATGGTCCAAGGCTTCCAGATAGGTCGTGCCACAGCACCCCGATCCCGGCATGTCAAGTAACTCGATGCCCAGATGATCCGCCACCTTACGCGACGATACCTCGTAGGACCAGAGCCTTGCCAATGTCGTGCACCCGATAAAAAACGCGTATTTCATCGTTGTGCCTCCTTCACTCGTTCAAGGAACCCAGTTTTTTCAAGAATCATATTAATCTCGTCTTTATCGGGCGACGGCGCCTCTGGTAGCCCCTCGTCGTCCCTCATATCGTTCTCAAACTCATCGATCTCGTAGATGTACCCCTTCTCAGCTATGCTATTCATCAACGTCTTGTAGGTGGGGTGGATGATGCCATCCTTAAACGCCCTATTTCGCAGTGCCGAGACTATCTCTGACACCTTCACCTCCTCGGGGCATCTCTCATAGCAGGTGTAGCAGCCAGCGCAGAGCCACAATGTGTCACCCTCGAACAGCCGCTCCTTCTGCCCTAAGACAGCCAGCCGAGCTATCCTCCTGGGCCTGAACTCAGCCACCCGTTTGGCTACAGGGCAATCTGACGTGCATATCCCGCACTGGTAGCAAAACATAATCCGCTCAGCGCCCGGTGTCTCAAGTAACAGTTGCCTGAACTCGTCGTTTTCCTTTGTTATCCGGATCTCTTTCTGTTCTGTCATCTTAATCACCTAGCAACGTGTTGATGATGGCATACACCTGGCCATCCGAGTAACCCATCACGTCTATGGCGGAGCTGCGGCAAGTCGCGGCACAGGCCCCACATCCCTTGCACGTGACCGCGTTCACTACTGCCACGCCCTCTTTTTCGTCAATCTCTAGCGCATTGTACGGACAGACCAGCAGACATAGACCGCAGCCCGTGCACCTGCTCTTCTTGACCCGAGCGGTGATACCGGACGCCTCCATCTCATCCTTTGAAAGGATGGTACAAGCCCGAGACACCGCCGCCTTTGCCTGAGAGATACTCTCATCCAGTAGTTTAGGCGAGTGAGCCAACCCACATACGAAAACACCCTCTGTAGCAAAGTCTACCGGCCTTAATTTAGCGTGGGCCTCCAAGAAAAAGCCGTCCTGGTTGATGGGCACCTTTAGCATCTGTCCGATTTTCTCATTGGTCTCTCCTGGGATTATGCCCGCGCTTAGAACGAGCTGATCCGCCTCGATGGTTATTTTTTCGCCGAGGACGGGGTCATTTGTTGAAATTAGTAGCTTTTCTTTGCCCTGTTCGTTGCTCGTAAAGACCTCTGGTTGATCCTGTTCATCATACTGGATGAAAATAACCCCGGCTTCCCTTGCCCTCTCATAGTTCTTTTCCATCAACCCGTAGGTCCTGATGTCCCGGTACAGGATGAAAACATTGGAGTCTGGGTCGGTCTCACGTATCTTTGTGGCGTTCTTGATAGCCTCACCACAACACATTCTACTGCAGTAGGGGTGTTCATCGTTTCTTGACCCCACGCACTGTATCATCACGACGTTTCCGTATTTTTCTCCACTACCTGAGGCTAGACGTTTCTCCAGGTCAATCTGTGTCGTTACTTTGGAGTTTTCACCGTGGAGGTACTCCGTTGGCTGGTATTCCCCTGCACCAGTTGCAACGATAACGACACCGTGTTCCACCTCTGAAAGGTTAGTTGGATCATTGTTGGGGGCTATCGTGCTAACAAAGTTGCCCACGTACCCCGAGGTCTCCTGTACTTCAGAGTCTAGGAACAGGGATATCAAATCGTTCTCCTTGACACGTTTTTTCAAGTCTCGGAGATATGCCTGCAAGTCCTGGTTATCGAATGAGAAATGAAGCTTCTTCAGGACCCCACCGAGTGAATCAGTTTTCTCCACAAGGCTGGTGTGGTATCCCTGATCGGCCAAGGATAGGGCTGCGTTCATACCTGACGCCCCTCCCCCTATTACCAGGGCTTTGGGCGTAACCCCTATCATTATAGTCTTCAAGGGTTCCAGTCCTCTGGCTTTCGCCACCGCCATGGTGACTAGTTCTCTTGATTTTTCCGTCGCGGCCTCGGGTTCTTCCATGTGAACCCAAGAGCACTGGTCTCTGATGTTCGCCATATCGAAAAGATACTTGTTCAGCCCAGCCTCCCTGATGGTTTCCTGGAACAGGGGTTCATGGGTTCTCGGTGAACAGGATGCTACCACGACCCTGTTGAGCTGGTACTCATCGATGATCTCCTTGATCTTCTCCTGGGTATCGGAGGAGCACGTGTACATGTTGTCCGTCGCGTAAACGACGTTTGGGAGTGTCCTGGCGTATTCGGCCACACTCGGAACATCCACGACACCTCCGATGTTTGTACCACAGTGACAGACGAACACGCCGACTCGGGGTGGTTGACCATCAACATATAACTCTGGTGGATATTCTTTCTCAACAACCAGGGTCCCACGGGCAGGGGCTAAAAGTTCCCCCGCGTTACATGCGGCCGCGCTTGCCTGTGTTACTGTCTCGGGGATGTCCTTGGGTGCGGAAAACATGCCGCTGACAAAGATACCCTCTCTGGAGGTCTCCAATGGGCGGAGGGGTTTGGTTTCACAGAACCCGTACTCGTTTACATCTACTCCAATTCGTTTGCTGAGCTGGACTACGTCCTCAGATGGCTTGACTCCAACCGAGAGAACGACCAGGTCAAACATTTCCTGTACTATCTCGTTGCCCTCGGTGTAAGTGATCTTGATGTCCTTGGTCTCAGGGTCCTCCTCGGTGTGGGAGACCCTGCTCCTGACGAACCTCACGCCCTGCTCATCGCGAGCCCTTTCAATATACCTGTCAAAGTCCTTTCCATAGGACCTCATGTCCATGTAGAATATGGTGGGCTCAATGCTGCTGTAATGCTCTTTAGCTATTATAGCCTCCTTGGTGGCGTACATGCAGCATACAGACGAGCAGTACTCGTTGTCACATGTGGCGTCCCTTGAGCCAACGCACTGGATGAAAGCTATCTTTTTTGGAAGTTTACTGTCTGAAGGTCTCTGGATGTGCCCCATGAACGGCCCTGACGCGCTCATTATTCGCTCGAACTCGACGCTTGTGACCACGTTCTGGGATCTTCCATATCCGTACTTGGATACATTTGAGGGGTCAAAAGTCTCTGCCCCCGGCGACAATATGATTGCTCCGACGTTGAGCTCCAGGGTACCACCCACCATCTCGTGGTTGATGGCATTGAGGTCACAGACCCGTTCACATTCATGACACTCCGAACATCCCCCACATGAGAGACAACGGTTTGCCTCGATTGAAGCCATCTCTGGGGTGAATCCCAGCTCTATCTCATCGAAGTTTCCTAGCAATGAATCTGGCATACGCTCTGGCAGTGGCTGTCTCTGCTCAGGTACAACTTCATCAATTGGAATGTCCTTGGCTAATTCCTGAGGAATATCCCTATCCTGCATGAGGTCAACTCCGTTCAAGTATCTATCAATGGATTCAGCCGCCCGTTTTCCTGCAGCGATCGCCTCGATGGCGGACGACGGACCTGAAACAATGTCCCCACACGCGAAAACCCCTTCATTATTTGTCTCAAGGGTCATCTCATCGGCCACGATTAGGCTGTTCCTCGTAACATCGACACCCTGGGGGATCGATTCTCTGTCCGCTATCTGACCGATCGCAAGGATAACGGTATCAACGTCCATCAGATACTCTGACCCGTCTATCATAACTGGTCTTTTTCTGCCCGATTCATCGGGTTCGCCCAGCTCCATCTTGACACATTCGACTGAGGCTAATTCCCCAGATTCTGAAAGGTAACAAACTGGGTTGGTGAGGAAATGGAAATTTACTCCCTCCTCTTCTGCCTTCAACACATCATAGTGGTAGGCGGGCATCTCATCGCCTGAACGCCTGTAAAGGAGATGAACTTCCTCTGCACCCATGCGGTAGGCACTGCGGGCAGCATCAATCGCCACGTTTCCACCGCCTATTACGGCAACGGAGCCCTTGAGCCTGATCTTTTGCTCGCTGTTTACATCCTTCAGGAACTCCAGTGCCTGAATTACACCAGACGTATCTTCACCTGGTAACAACATAGAGCGGTTCTTCTGGGTTCCAATGGCTATGAGAACGGAGTCGTAATCCTTTTCCAAGCCTTCGAGGGTAATGTCCTTCCCCAGGGCCATGTTTGTCTTGATCTCAACTCCAAGATCCTTGATGTACTGGATTTCTTTCTCAAGGACTTCCTTGGGCAGACGATACGCGGGGATGGCGTACCTTAGCATGCCCCCCGGCTCAGGCATGGACTCATAGACAGTGACTTTGAAGCCCTTCTGAGCCAGCTCATAAGCCGCCGTCAATCCACTCGGGCCAGCCCCGACTATGGCCACTTTTTCTTCACGTTTCTCGGATATCTCAGGAGGATCAACGCCGTGTTCCAGCTCGTAATCTGATGCGAACCGTTTCAGGTCTCGTATCGCTATTGGGTCGTCAACGTTCTTTCTCTCGCATTCTGCCTCACATGGGTGGTAACATACCCTACCACATACGGCGGGGAACGGCATGTCCATTCGCATGAGCTCAACGGCCTCCTTGAATTTCCCATCCCTGATGAGAGCTATGTAACCCTGAACATTCATCCCCGCTGGGCATGTCGCCTTACACGGGGGGACCCCTCTCTTATCAATCGCATAGACTAGGGGCACCGCCTGCGGGTAGTCAATATAGATGGCTTTTCTTGAGCTCAGACCTTTGTTAAAGACATCAGGCAGATTAACGGTACATACCTCTGAGCACTGCCCACACCCGTTACATGTTTCAAGGTCGACATACCGAGGCGCCTGGTTCACTTTCACCGTGAAATTCCCCGCCTCCCCTGAGACCTCCTCAACCTCAGAGCAGGTCAATATGTCGATGTTCAGATGCCTGCTGCATTCCACAAGCTTTGGTGAAAGTATGCACATGGAGCAATCGTTTGTCGGGAAAGTCTTGTCCAGTTGGGCCATTACGCCCCCAATAGTGGGGGATTTATCCATCAGGTATACCTTGAACCCTGACTCGGCTAAATCGAGTGCTGACTGTATCCCACCGACTCCTGCTCCGACTACGAGAACTGATCCAACTATATCTTTATCCAGATTCTGAGTGTCAATGCCCATTTGTAAATACTCCTCAAATATGGTCCAGAAGATTTTGATTCGGAGGACTTCCCTCAATGCACTCCGTAAAAACGAGATTGAAGGCCAATTGAAAAAGAAGTGTACAGAAACCTGCGTTTTGTAGAGCCTTTATGTGCATTTTACTCAAAGACCATCCCTTGAACCTCAATTAAATACGGTAACAC